>NZ_VICD02000139.1 GCF_006546735.2 Marilutibacter maris
AGCGCAACGGCGGGGCCCAAGATTTGCGAAGCAAATTTTGGGAGATATCCGGGCGCGGCCGGATATCGTTCCCCCCTGAGTCAGGGGGCGATTCGTGCCGCAGGCACGAATGGGGGTCTGGCAGTGCAACGGCGGGGCCCGAGGTTTGCGCAGCAGACTTTGGGGATTCCCGGGCGCAGCCCGGGGATCGCGGCTCAGGCGGCGCGGCGCAGGGCGACCTGGGGGAAGTCCAGCGGTACGTCGAAGGCGACGTTGACGTAGTTGGTGAACAGGTTCAGGGCGACGTGGGCGAGGATCTCGACGATCGCCTCGTCGTCGAAACCGGCGTCGCGCAGCACCTGCACGTCGGCGTCGTCGACCTGGGCGCGGCGCTCGACCACTTTCAACGCGAACGCCAGCGCCGCGGCGGTGGCCGGGTCGTCGCTGTGGCCGGTCTGGGCCTGGGCCATCGCCTCGGCGCTGACCCCGGCCTTGCGGCCCAGCGCGGTGTGCGCGGCCAGGCAGTAACCGCATTCGTTGCGATTGGCGACCGCGACCGCGATCTGCTCGCCGAGCGCGGCCGGCAGGCGGCCGCCGCCCAGTGCGCCGAAGCTGCCCCACAACGCGGCCAGGGCGGCCGGCGACTGGGCAACGGTAGCGAACATGTTGGGAACGACGCCAAATGCGCCCTTGATCGCTTCCAGGGTCGGACGGCTGGCGGCCGGGGCGCTGTCGAGGGTGGTCTGCGGGATGCGGGACATGGGGTTCTCCTGGTTGTGATGTGAACGCCGGAAGCGGCGCCAGGACAATGTCGCGCAGACGGCGGGACTAAAAGTCACGTATAGTCCAAAATTATCAACCCATCGTCCCAATCGGCGATTTGCTCACCCCCGATCCCCCAGGCCCCGCCATGGACCGATTGCACGCCCTGCTCCAGCGCTTCAGTGTCAGCGCCGGCATGTTCCACTCCGGCCCGCTGTGCGGGATCAACGAGATCCCCGAGCACGCCGATGCCGGCCAGTTGCACCTGATCCGCAGCGGCATCGTCGAGATCCGCCACGGCGACGACGGCCGCGAGCTGATCGAAACGCCAAGCCTGCTGTTGTACCCGCGCCCGCGCGCGCACCGTTTCCTCACCGATCCCGAGCGCGGCGCCGACATGGCCTGCGCCAATGTCCGCCTCGGCGCGACCCCGGACAATCCGGTGACCCGCGCGCTGCCACCGCTGGTGGTGATGCCGCTGGAGCAGTTGCCCGCCGGCGGCGCCGGGGTGCTGGAACTGCTGTTCGAGGAGGCGTTCTCGGGCCTGTGCGGCCATCGCCACGTGGTCGATCGCTTGTTCGAGGTGGTCCTGGTGATGGTGCTGCGACGGCTGATGGACCAGGGCCGGCTCGACGACGGCCCGCTCGCGGGCCTGGCCGACCCGCAACTGGCGCGGGCGTTGACCGCGATGCACGACGCGCCGCAGAACGGGTGGACGCTGCCGGAGCTGGCCGCGCGCGCCGGGATGTCGCGCAGCCGCTTCGCCGAAGCCTTCGCGCGCACGGTCGGGCAGACCCCGATGGCCTATCTGGCCGGTTACCGGATCGCGCTGGCGCAGGACCTGCTGCGGCGCGGCCGGCCGCTGGGCCTGGTCGCCGAGGCGGTCGGCTACGGCAGCGCGACCGCCCTGTCGCGCGCCTTCAGCCAGCACTGCGGGCTGTCGCCGCGGGACTGGCGGAAGACGCTGCCGGAACGCACGCTCAGCCCTTGAAGCCGCCGGCGTCGAGCCAGGCCTGCTCCTCGGCCGTGGTGTCGCGGCCGAGCACCGCGTTGCGATGCGGGAAGCGGCCGAAGCGTTCGATGATCTCCTTGTGCAGCACCGCCCACTTGTCGGCGCCCTCGCCTTCCAGATTGCGGTGCAGCTCGACCGAGCGTTCCTGGTCGCCGATGTCCTCGGAATGCTCGAACGGCAGGTAGAAGAACGCCCGCAGCGCCGGGTCGATCTCGGCGTCGTAACCGCGATCGACCGCTTCGCCGGCGTAGCGGCGCGCGATCTCGTCGTAGGCGAAGGCACGGGCGGTGCCGCGGTGGATGTTGCGCGGCATCTGGTCGAGCAGCAGCACCAGCGCCAGCGCGCCCTCGGCCGACTTCATCCAGGCCTCGCCCTTGCCGGCGGCGGCATCGTCCATCGCGTCCTCGAACGCCATCTCGCACATGTCGTCGAAGGTCTCGTCCTTGGCGAACCAGCGCTCGGGGCCGGCATCGCGCCAGAAATCAACGACTTCCTTTGCGGTCACGTTCATGGCGATACACCTCATTAGCTTGCGTGGGGCGCCATACCCTAACAGGCGCGCGCGCGATCGCGGTCCCGATGCAGCGTCCACATGCAGACCGGGCCGGCAACCAACGCGGGCAGCAGCAGGAGCAGCGCGACCCGCTCCAGCGCGCGGGCGCCCTCGGTGAAACCGAACACGAAGGCCATGCATCCGCAGGCCAGCAACCCAGACACGGTCACCGCCGCGTAGGCGGGCACCGAGCCCCCGAGCGGGCGCAGCAGGCCCGCCACGGCACCGGCCACCAGCGCCTGAACGCCACCGAAGAGCCACCCCAGTCCCAGCATCATCAGCCCGGCCTTCCAGGCGCTGCCGATCGCGCCGACGCCGTCCGTGGCCAGCATCACCAGCCACAGCACCGCGGCCCCGACCGGCGGCCCCAACAGCAGGAACCGCAGCGAACACAGGATCGCGTCGCGGCTCGCATCCCAGGCCAGCGCCTGCCAGGGCAGCACGGGCGACGTCCGCGTCGCCTCGCGCTCGATCAGCGCACGCGCGACCGCCGCCAGCAGCGGCAGTGCCGCCAGGCCCAGCCAGGGCAGCGCTTCGGCGAGGCTCAAGCGCCGGCCTCGACTTCCGGCTCGGTCGCATCGCCGCCGTCCTCGCCTTCGCCGTCCTCATCCTCGTCGCCGAGCTGCATCTCCAGCTCGCTGATCCAGGCCAGGGTCACGCTCTCCAGGGTCACCGCGTGGATCAACGGACGCAGCGCGCCGCCGGAGTAGGACGAGGCGATGAAACGGGCGTAGCGCTCGCGGTAATCGAGCCAGCGCGCGTGCGCCTGCTCGAAGGTGTGCAGGGCCTCGCCGTCGAGCTGGCGGCGCAGGTGCACGACCAACTCGCCGAGCTCGGCGTCGACGCGTCGAAAGGCTTGGGCCGCCTCGTGGTCGATCGCGTCGACGCCCTCCACGTCGCGGGCGTGGCGCGCGACTTCCTCGGCCTTGCTGAAGTAGCTGTCGGCGATGCGCGCCGCGGTCTCGGCGCGACCGAGCAGGCGGTGCTCGAAGCGGCGCAGTTCGTCGAGATCGGTCTCGGCGGTCTCCAGCCCCCGCATCAGCGCGAGCAGCTTCTGGTGACGCTCGATCGCATCGACCTCGCCGCGTCGTTCGACCCGCCGCTGGACGAAATAGAACGCCCAGGTCAGCGCCGCGCCGACGATCAGATACACCAGCTTTTCCATCCCTTTGCGCTCCTTCTACCGACCCTGTGATCGCGTGCCCATGCACGCGCCCGATGTCCGCTCCTGCGATGTCGATAGTGTGCCCGCGAGGGGTCTCAAGCGTTGCGAACCCGGGCGTTCGCGGTCACAGTTCCAAGGCCATGACCGCGTCCTCGTAGTGGCGCTGGCCGACCTGGAAGCGGCGCTCGCCGACGGTCTGGAAACCGGCGCGGCGGTAGAACCCCTGGGCCCGCTCGTTGCCGGCATAGACG
>NZ_VICD02000140.1 GCF_006546735.2 Marilutibacter maris
CGCAAACCTTGGGCCCCACCGTTGCGCTGCCACACCCCCATTCGCATCTGCGATGCGAATCGCCCCCTGACTCAGGGGGGAACGATATCCGGCTGCGCCCGGATATCTCCCAAGATTTGCTTCGCAAACCTTGGGTCCCACCGTTGCGCATCCACACCCCCATTCGCGCTACGCGCGAATCGCCCCCTGACTCAGGGGGGAACGATATCCGGCTGCGCCCGGATATCTCCCAAGATTTGCTTCGCAAACCTTGGGCCCCGCCGTTGCGCTTCCACACCCCCATTCGCGCTACGCGCGAATCGCCCCCTGGCTCAGGGGGCTGGGCCCCGTCTCCAACCCGTAGGAGCGGCGTCAGCCGCGATGAGGCTTTCATGGGAAACCCGGTCGCAGCTTACGCAGCTCCTACGGAAGCGGTGGGCCTCTGATGTAGGAGCGGCGTGAGCCGCGATAGCGGGCAAGCAAACGGCAGCGCCCGGACGCGGGGTCCGGGCGCGGTGGTGCTCAGAACAGGTCGCCGCTCGGCCAGGCCGAAACACCGGTCACGATGTCCTCCATCATCGCGTTGATGTCCTCGACGTCGCCGCTGCTGGAGTTCGCGGCCACGGCGAAGCTGAGGCCGTCGCTGCGGCGACGCAGCACGGCGTTGGTGCCGGACATCGAACCGTAGTGCGCGTATGAGGTTCCCAGTACGGTCTCGTGGCGCGCGAAGCGCAGCAGATCGATCGGGGTCGCGATCCAGCCGCCGTGCGAGTCGAAACGCTGCGGTTTGACGCTGGAGTAGGCGCCGCCACCGTAGTACCTGACTTCGTTGGACTTGCGGTCGGCCAGCTTGTCGCCGCCGATCACCATGCCGTTGGCGCCGGCCGGTTTCAGGATCCGGTCGCGCACGTAGGCTTCGTAGCTCTTGCCCGAACGCGCTTCGATCACCCGCCCGAGCAGGCAATAGCCGAAGTTGGAGTACCTGGCCTTGCTGTCGAGTCCGGAGCCGGCGCCGGGTGCATAGCCGAGCGGATAGTTCTTCAGCACCCACGCGATCAGTCCCGAGTGGGTGGTGCCGGTGTAGTCGAACATCGGATCGCTGCCATTGCCGTCCTTGTCGATCCGCAGGAAGCCGCCACGGTGACGCAGCAGGTGATCGACGGTGATGTCCTCGATGTCCGGATTCTCCGTCGGGGTCGGATACTGGGCGCCGAGCACGCTGTTGGCGCCGAAGACCCGCGAACCCAGTTGCAGCGACGTGTCGTTGGCCAGATGCCGGACCGCGGCGGAGGTCATCAGCTTGGATACGCTGGCGACGCGGAAGCGGTGCTTCGGGCCGACCGGCATTCCGGTCTCGGTCTCGGCCTGGCCGAACCCGGCCGCGTACACCAGGCGACCGTCCTTGCTGACCGCGATCGACATGCCGGGGATGCCGTTGGCCTGCATGTAGGCCCGCACCTTGTCGTTGATCAGCTTCAGGTCCTGCGACTTGAACACGCTGTTGGTCCACAAACCATTGAAGCGCACGCCGCGGCTGGAGTTGAATGCCTCCACGTACTGCGGTTCCCAGCTCTGGTAGCTGTGGTTGTCGAACACGTGCTGGTAGTGCGCGGCGGGAATGCCGTGCCGTGCGGACCACTGCGGGCCGCTGCGCCTGACCCAGATCGCGGCATAGCGGTCGCCGTTGCCCTGGCGGTAGCCGCTGACGACCTTGAGCCGGTAACCCTGGCGGGCGAACTGGTCGAAGGCCTGCTGGTAGCCGGCCGCGGTCAGACCGTGGCGCGCGACCCAGGCCGGCCCGCCCTTTTCGAAGATAGCGGCGAAGCGCGGCGAACCGCCGACGTCGAACGCGCTGACATGGCTGAGCGCATAGCCCTCGCTTACCGCCGCGTTGACCGCGGCCTGGTACTGGTCGGCGGTCATTCCGTGGCGCGCCTTCCAGGCCGGCCCGCTGCTCTTGTCCCAGATCGCGGCGTAGTAGGGCCTGCCGCCGACCGAGTAGCCGTTGACGTAGGTCAGCCGGTAGCCCTGGCCGAGCATCTGGTTGAACGCGGCCTGGTACTGCTGCGGATCCAGGCCATGGCGCGCGGCCCAGGCCGGACCGGCCTGTTTGCGCCAGACCGCAGCATAGCGGGCGCTGCCGCCCTGTTCGTAGCCGGAGACCGAGACCAGTCGGTAGCCCTGGCGGGCGTGGCTCTGGAACGCCTGTTGGTACTGTGCGCCGGTCAGGCCGTGGCGTGCGGCCCAGGCGGCGGCGGAGGCGCTGCCGCTGGCAACCAGGGCCATGCCGGCCAGGGCCAGCGCGACGGTTGCGATGCGTGCGCGTCTGGCGGCACCGATGGGCGGCGCGGCCTGCGGCCCGGGCGCCGCCGATGGGAAACTCGATTTCATGATCCTCTCCTTGTTCATTGAACGACGGGTGCTTCGGCGGGTCGCCTCGGTCTTGCCCATGCGACGAGTCGGACTTCCTGCATGGGTCCCGCCACCTGGACCAGCGGATCGGTGAGGTGGCGGGACAGACGCCGGAAGGTGAGCGTCGGAATCAGGCGTCGGCCCACTCCGACTCGGCGAGTTCGAGCAGCTCGCTGGCGTCCTCCAGCGCGTCCAGCGCCTGGCTGCAGCCGGCGTAGGCGCCGTCCGGCGAGCCGGTCGCCAGGTCGCCGCGGCAGTCCAGCAGGCGCTTGGCGCTGACCTGCAGGCTGCGGCCAGCGGCGTCCTCGGCATCGCTGACGTAGCGTTCGAAGTCGCCCAGGCCGGTACGGCGGCGTTCCTGCACGCGCGCGTCGGTCTGCTTGATCAGCTCGGGCAGACGCTGCTGGAGCTCGCCGAGCAGGGCATAGGCGCGGCGGGTGTCGCCGCCGGGCAGGGTCTGCTTGAGGTCCTTCAGCAGCAGCTCGACGACACCCCACGAGCTTTCCTTGACCCTGTACGTCCAGCCGCCCAGTCCGACGCAGCCGGGCAGGCAGGACAGGTGCTTGCCGTCGGCGTCGATCCAACGGCTGCCGTAGTTGGAATACAGCTCCAGGTAGTGCGTGCCCGATTCGGGCGGGTAGACCTCGCCGGTCTGCTTCTGGAACACCACGGCGTTGCCGTTCGGGCATCCGGCCTTGGGCACCCAGATCTCGACGGTCGAGTACAGGTCGGCCGAGTCGAGGGTGGCGCCGTACTGGCCGACCCAGCGGAAGTAGGACGGCAGCGTCCAGCGGCGGCCGCAGGCGCTGTTGGGGATGGTCAGCTTGGTGCTGCCGGCGACCAGATCGCCGTACTGGTGGAAGCCGTCGATGTCGTCGATGTACCAGGCCTTGTAGGAGGCGTCGGCGTTGCCCGACAGCAGCAGGAGTCCGGCGCTGAGCACGGCGGCGAGGGAAGTACGGGGGAAACGCATGGAAGTTCTCCGATGTGTGGATGGATGCGCTGCCGACGATGTGAATCGCCGGCTGCATCGGGGTAGTCGCGATATCGCGACCGATCCCGCCACCCTGATCCGGCCATCGATTCCGGACCGGATCGCCCGGGTGGCGGGGAGCGTCGCTACTTGCGCCAGATCGCGGCGTAGCGCGCCGAGTTGCCGGCGGCGTAGCCGGTCACGTCGCGGGTCAGATAGCCGGCCTGGGTCGTGCTCTCCCACTCGTTCTGGTACTGGCTGCCGGTGAGACCGTGACGGGCCTTGTAGGGGCCACTGGCCTTGGAACTCCAGATCGCCGAGAAGTACGGCTGGCCGCCGTGGACGTAGGCGTTGACGTAGACCAGCCGGCGTCCGGCCTGGGCGTTGGCGTCGAACGCCTGCTGGTACTGGGTCGCGTTGAGTTGCGACCTGGCCTGCCAGGCGCCGATGTCGGCCTTCTCGTACAGGGCGGTGTAGCGGCGCTGACCGGCGACGGAGACCACCGAGACGTTGCGCGGACGGAAGCCGGCCTGGCTGAGCGAATCCATCTTGTTCTGATGGGCGCCGGCATCCAGGCCGTGATAGGCCGAGTAGGCCGGACCGGGCTGCTTGCGGAAGATCACCGCGTAGCGGGTTCCCGAGGAACCGGTGTAGCTCTCGACCTGGTGCGGGCGGTAACCCTGGCCGGTGTACTGGTTGAAGCGCTGCTGGTACTGGCTGCCGCTGAGGCCGTGGAAGGCGGCCCAGTCGCCGCTCCTGGGCCGGAAGATCGCGTTGTAGTAGACGCGGCCGTTGATGTCGAAGCCGTCGATCCAGTCGAGCATGTAGCCGGCGGCGACGGCCTGGTCGAACAGGCACTGATAGTCGCGCGCCGGCACGCCGTGGCGGGCGACTTCCCTGGCGCCGGGGGCGATCGCGCCGGGCACCCTGCGCGCGGTGTGGGTCCGGCCGGCGGCGAACACGCCGTTGTCGATCCCGCAGATGCGGGCGATGCGATTGCGCTTGCTGCCGTCGTTGTCCCTGAGGAAACCGCCGACGGTGGTGATCGGGTCGGTCGCGCGCGGCACCGCGACCTCGAAGTGCAGATGATCGCCACCGGCGCAGCCGACGTCGCCCTCGTCGCCAAGATAGGTGCCGGCACGGACGAAGTCGCCGACCTTCAGCCCGGCCTTGCCGGTGGTCGAGCCGCGGGTCATGTGGCTGTATTTGGTCCATTCGCCGTTGGCGTGCTCGATCCAGACATAGTTGTTCTTCTTCTCGCTGGCGGCCAGACCGTCACAATCCAGGCGCTGGCTGAAGCGGTCCTCGATGAAGCGGATGCGACCGTCGGCGGCCGCGGCGATCCGGTAGCTGTCGCCGCCCTGGCCGCCGATGTCGTAGCGGCCCTTGGGCGTGTGGGTGTTGTGGTCGCGACCAACCCGGATTCGGGTGCCGTCGGTGTAGGGGATGCGGTAGACGCCCTTGGATGTCTGTAGCGGGACGATCGCGAGCGCGGCCCGTGCCGGTCGCGGTTGCTGTGCGCCCGCCTGGCCGGCGCACAGCAGGGCGAGCGCGCCGAGCCACAGGCCGTGGCGTGGGAGGGTGCGGGTATTCATGGTCATGCTGCTCACAGTCATGCTCCGGTGTGGACGGGTGCGGAGCGGGGTGGATGGGGCGCCGCTCGCAGCTGGGTAGTCGCGGGCGGGGGCGCAATCCCGCCACCGGGCCCGCAGCGCCGCGCGGCACGGGCGCCGGTGCGCCGTGACACCGCTTCAACCTGAACGGATGCAGCATCGGCAGTGGCGGGATCCGGACGGATCTGCCGAGTAGTGGCGATAACCCGCGGCGATCACGGCCGCGTTCCAGCAGACGAGGAACCCCGCATGTCCATCATTGCCAGAACCCCCGCCTCCCCGAGGACGACCCCGCTTGCACCGGCCCGGCTCGCGGCCGCCCTGCTTGCCGCGCTCTGCCTGGCCGGTGCGGTCGGCGCGCAGCAGCGGGTGTCGCCGCCGCGTGCGCCTGCCGATGCGCCGCAGACATCGGCGACACGCGCCGACCCCAGTCCGCTCGGTCCCGCCCAGGACGTGATTGCGCAGCCGCCGAAGCCGCAGCATGACGAGGACCCCGGCGGTCCCGGACAGGGGCGGCAGACCCCGCAGCAGAGCGAACCCGATCCGCGGCCTACCCCGCGGCCCGGACTGGAACCGGTGCAGGACGAGCTGGCGCCGCTTCCCGATCCCCCGACCGATGAGGATCCGGGTGGTCCGGGGCAGGGCCGGCAGGTGTTGTCGCTGCCCGGCGGTCAGCCGGATCTCGCCCTGGTCGGCGGCTTCCAGTTCGGCAACACCATGATTCCCTGGGGGACCTCCGCGACCGTGGCGGCCACCGAGGCGGCCTTCACCCGCCGCGGTCGCTGCGGATTCCGCTACAAGTACGCGACCCGCAATCAGGGCGCGGTCGGCGCGGCGGCCTCGGGCAATCGCATCCACCGCGACCTCCCGGCGGGGCCGGTGCTGGCCGGCGATGCGCGCCCGGCGCTGGCGCCGGCGGCCGATGCGGTATCCAGCGGCCACCTGTTGCTCGCGCCCGGCACCTGGATGCTGTACGTGCACGCCGACGATCCCTCGGCGGTGGTCGAGAGCGACGAGAACAACAACCTGCGCCGGGTGCGCGTGACCGTCGACGGAACGTGCCGCTGAGCGGGTGACGCCGGGCGGGCGCCTCGGTCGCGCTATTGGTCGCGGCGCTCGCGGGCCTGCCGCAGTGCCTGCGCGGCGGCGACGGTGCGGGCATCGTCGTCGCCGAAGGCATCGCGGCGCAGTTTCAGTGCTTCCTCCAGCAGCACGACCGCCTCGTCGTTGCGGCCGCGGTCGGTCAACAGTTCGCCCAGCGGCACCAGCACCAGGGCCAGCCGCGGATGGTCGGCCGGCAGGCGTTTGCGGAAGATCGTCAGTGCCTGGCGGATGCTGCGTTCGGCCTCATCCATCCGGCCTTGCCGGTGCAGCACGATGCCGATCCGGTTGAGGTCGATGCCGACCCGTTCGTGGTCTTCGCCGTAGTCGATGCGCTGACGCTCCAGCGCGTCGCGGTAGTGGCGTTCGGCCGCGGCCAGGTCGCCGCGCTTCTCGGCCAGCATGCCGAGGTTGAACACGGTCGCCGAGCGCCACGGGTGGTCGGCGGGATAGGCGTCCAGCGCCTGCCGGTAGTACTGCTCGGCGGCCGCCGGGTCGCCGCTTTCGGCCAGCGCCAGGCCGAGGTCGTTGAGGTTCATCGCGACCTCCGGGTGGCGCTCGCCCATGGTCTCGCGACGGATCTCCAGCGCCTGCCGCAACATCGCCTCCGCGCCTTCGAAGTCGCGTTTCGCCTGCAGCAGCCTCGCCATGTTGTTCATCACCAACGCCACCAGCGGATGACGTGCCCCGCGCGACTGTCGCATCAGCGCCAGCGCCTCGCGGTACAGGGCCTCGGCGGAGTCGTATTCGCCCAGGTTGACGCGGGTGGCCGCGAGGTTGGACAGGCTGCGGGCGAGGTAGGGATGGGTCTTCGGCAACAGCCGGCGACGCAGGGCCAGTGCCTCGCTCAACAGCGGTTCGGCGGCGGCGTAGTCGCCCTGGTGACGCAGCACCGTGCCGAGGTTGTCGAGGCTGGTGGCGACGTCGGCGTGCTCCTCGCCATGCAGTTGCCGCCACATCGCCAGCGCGTCGCGGTGGTAGCGTTCGGCGGCGGCCAGGTCGCTGGCGTGGAAGCGGGATCGGCCGAGCTCCTCCAGGGTGCGGGCAACATCGGTGTCGGGTCCGGCGACACCCGCACGATAGGTCGCCAGGGCCTGCAGGAGCAGCGCGTCGGCGCAGTCGTAGTCGCCCTCGTCGATGCACAGACGGCCGCGGCTGCGCTGGGCGCGCGCATGCAGCAGCGGACGGCTCGTCGCGAGCGCCGCGGTGGTTTCGATGGCGCTATCGAGCAGCGGCCGGGCGCGATCGTACTCGCCGAGCTGGCGATAGGCTTCGCCCACCGTGTCCAGAAGCTCGGCGCGGACCTCGGGCTGTGCGCCCAGTTCGCGTTCGATGCCTTGCCAGCCGCGGTCCAGCAGTTCGCGCGCGGTCAGTTGGTTGCCGCCGGAAAGGGTCGGGTCGGCGCCCTCGAACAACTGCAGCACCAGCGCCTGCACCTGTTGCGCCTTGATCGCCTCGGCCTGGGCGCGGTCGCGCTCGTGGGCGATCGCGTTGGCCTGGCGGGTGACCGTCACCGCGTAGGCGACCAGCAGGGCGAGCATCGCGGTCGAGGCGGCGATTCCGAACGGGTGCCGACGCACGAACTTCCAGCCGCGATAGCCGAAGCCCTCCGGTCGCGCCTGTACCGGCCGCCGGCGGTGCCAGCGTCCGATGTCCTCGGCCAGCGCCAGCGCCGACTGGTAGCGGCGTTCCGGCGCCTTGCGCAAGGCCTTCGACACGATGTTGTCGAGATCGCCGCG
>NZ_VICD02000141.1 GCF_006546735.2 Marilutibacter maris
CCAGCCCCGACCTGATCGCCGCCGCGCGCGGTCACGCGGTCGGCTGGCTGCCCGGCGCGGCGACCGCGTCGGAGGCAATGACCCTGGCCGAGCACGGCTTCGGTTTCCAGAAGTTCTTTCCGGCCGAGGCCGCCGGCGGTACCGCCCTGTTGCGCAGCCTGCACGGCCCGCTGCCGGAGATCCGCTTCTGCGCGACCGGCGGCATCGGCCTGGGCAACGCCGGCGACTACCTGGCGACCCCGAACGTCGCCTGCGTCGGCGGCTCCTGGGTCACCCCGGCCAGGCTGATGGCCGCCGGCGACTGGGCCGGCATCGAGCGGCTCGCGCGTGAGGCGGCGGCGCTGCGCACCGGTTGAGGCGCCGCCCGGGCCGGCTCCGACCGGCTTTCGTGGAAAAGCCCATCGCGGCTCACGCCGCTCCTACGAAAAGCATTTGTCTACCTTTGAGCCCAGCCCCCTGAGTCAGGGGGCGATTCGCGCGTAGCGCGAATGGGGGTGTGGCCGCGCAACGGCGGGGCCCAAGGTTTGCGCGGCAAACTTTGGGGATTCCCGGGCGCAGCCCGGGGATCGCGGCTCACGCCGCTCCTACGGGGCTTCTGCGATGGCGCGGTGTGCCGCTCCTGCGAAGCATCGCTCCATCGACGCCGCTACCCATCCTGCACGCGTCGGCGGCATTATCGGTAGACAGACAGCCGACACGGGGAGCGCCCATGCACACGATCCTGATGGTCCTGGCCGGGCTGGCGGTACTGGGCCTGTTTCTGTTGACCGGACGCCTGTGGGCGTTGCGGGCGCCCGGCGCGACCCGGCGTGCGGCGCTGTGGTTCATTCCGGTCTGGCTGGTCGCGGCCCTGGTCAACATGGGCGTCGGCGTGATCGAGGCCGGCTACAGCGTCTCCGACGAGCTGCCGTACCTGCTGATGGTGTTCGGCCTTCCGGCGGTTGCCGCAATGCTGGCCTGGTGGCGGATGCGTCCGCGCCGCGATCGGGGCGACGGCCAGGCCTGAGCGCCCAGGTGGTGCCGCGGGCGCGTCGCTCAGTCGCTCAGTCGCGCGGGCGTGGCGGTGCGGTCGAGCCGCGCACCACCAGCACCGGGCTGAAGCCCTCGTTGGCCGGGGCGTCGGCCTGCGGATGGGCGTCGCGGCGCAGCTCGGCGATCAGCCGGTAGGCGGCGTGGCGGGCGATCGCCTCGGTGGCCTGGCTGGCGGTGGTCAGCGGCGGCCACGACTGCTTGGAGAACGGGCTGTCCTCGAAGCCGGCGATCGACAGGTCGTAGGGCACGTTGAGTCCGCTCGAACGCGCCGCCGCCAGCACCCCGGCGGCGATCTCGTCGTTGCTGCCGAAGATCGCGGTCGGCGGATCGGGCAGGGCCAGCAGCCGGCGCGCGCCGCGGAAGCCGTCGTCGAAGGAATAGTCGCCCGGCAGCACCAGGTTCTCGTCCTCGACGATGCCGTAGTCGGCCAGTGCCTTGGCATAGCCCTTGTAGCGCTCCCAACTGGAACGGTGGGACGTGCCGCCCCAGAGGAAGCCGATGCGCTGGTGGCCGAGCTGGATCAGGTGTTCGGTGATGTCGTAGGCGGCGTCGTGGTCGTCGACCCAGACGCAGGGCGCGCCGTCGTGCGGGTCGGCGGCCGCGGACACGATCCGCACCAGGCGGATGCCCTGTTCGACCAGCTCGTTGACCAGCGGCATCTGCTCGGACATCGGCGGCGCCAGCACCAGGCCGGCCAGGCGCGCGCCCTGGACCAGGTCGATCAGGTCGGCGGCCAGCACCGGCGAGGAGGCGTCGCAGGGATGGATCTGCAGGCCGTAGCCGGTCTCGCGGCAGGCCGACAGCACCCCGTTCTGCACCGCGATGATGTAGTACGGGTTCGGGTTGTCGTAGACCACGCCCAGCGCGTAGGGCTGGGCGCTGCGCAGGCTGCGCGCGGACGGGTCGGGCCGGTAGCCGAGTTCGGCGATCGCCTGGTTGACCCGTTCGCGGGTGCGGGCGCGAACGCCCGGCTCGTCGTTGATCACCCGCGAGACGGTCTTCAGCGAGACCTCGGCACGCTCGGCGACGTCTTTGATCGTGGGTCGGCGCACCGCCACCTCGGTCATGTCATCGGCCTGCTAGCGTAACCCCGCGGCGGCGGCGCGCAAGCATCGCGCGCCCGGCTCAGTTCCGCCCCTGGCCGGCAGGGGCCGGGGCCGCATGCGTCTGGCCGGCCCGATAGCCGCGGGTGGCGAAGAACAGGATGTACAGGTAGCACGGCACCATCAGCAGCAGGAACACCCACTGGAAGTCGTGGCTCTGCTTGAAGTGGGCGAACAGCTGCGGGATCACCGCGCCACCGGCGATGCCCATGATCATGATCGCCGAGCCGTACTCGGTCAGCCGGCCCAGGCCGCGGATCGCCAGCGGGAAGATCGCCGGCCACATCATCGCGTTGGCGAAGCCCAGCAGGGCGACGAAGCCGACCGACAGGTAGCCGCGGGTCAGGAACGCGCCGATGGTGAACACCACGCCCAGCACCGCCGACACCGACAGGTAGCGCTCCTGCGAGATGAAGCGCGGGATCGTGACCAGGCCGACCAGGTAGCCGGCGAGCATGCCGCCGAGGGTCAGCGAGGTGAAGAACTTGGTGTGGTCCAGCGGCAGGCCCAGCGACTCGCCGTAGACGCCGATCGCGTCGCCGGCCATCACCTCCACGCCGACATAGGCGAACAGGCAGGCCGCGCCCAGCCACAGGTGCGGGTACTGGAACAGGCTGCGGCCGCCGCCGCGGGACTCGGCATTGGCCTCCTCGGCGCGGATTTCCGGCAGCGGCGAGAACAGGATGCCGACCGCGATCACCGCCATCAGTCCGGCCATCGCCATGTACGGGTCGTGGATGCGCGAGGCGAACTCGTTGAGCAGCGCCTCCTTGCCGGCCGGGTCGGCGGCCGCGACCTGGGCGGCGAGGTCGCCCATGCCGTGCAGCACCAGTGCGCCCAGCACCAGCGGAGCGAGGATGCCGGCGAGCTTGTTGCAGATGCCCATCACCGCGATCCGCTGGGCCGCGCTTTCGATCGGGCCGAGGATCGAGATGTACGGGTTCACCGCAGTCTGCAGGATCGCCAGGCCGGTGCCGATCACGAAGATGCCGGTCACCGCGCCGGGGTAGTAGCGCTGGGTGGTGAACTGGCCGAACACCACTGCGCCGATCGCCATCGCGAACAGGCCCAACGCCATGCCCTTCTTCATGCCGGTCCTCTTCAGGATCAGCGACGAGGGCAGGGCGAGGAAGAAGTAGGAGATGTAGAACGCGAACGGAATCAGGAACGCGGCCGACTCGCTGACATCGAAGGCGAGCTTGGCGAAGCCGATCAGCGGCCCGTTGAGCCAGGTCACGAAGCCGAACATGAAGAACAGCAGGCCGACGATCGCGATCGAGCCCAACTGGCTGCGCGCGGGGGCGTTGCCGGCGACGGCGGGTGTTGCGGGCGTGGTGGACGACATGGAACGGACTCCCCTCCGATTCGACCGGCATGGCGCCGGCAGTAAGCCATGGTTGCGCGCGACCCGGGTGGGTGGCGGCAGGCGTTGACCGCACGGTGTCACAACTTTGTCCGGCAGGCCAGTGAATAGATAAAACCTTGATACAGCGCCATTTCGCGCGCTGTTTTGGCTGTTGCGATGCAGCAAATCCGCCGGTTTGTGACGGTATTTCGGGCGGATCGAGGGTTTTTTGTCGCGCCTCTTGACATCGTTGTCAATAGCGTTGCAGTCTCGGCCGACCCAATCGGTGGGGACCGACGGAGGCAGGATGGAAGGGGAGTGTCTGGACAGGTCGTGGCTGCTGCGTGCGATGCGCGCGTCGACCTGCGGTGTGCGTATCCATGCGCAGGGGGCAACGGCATGACCGTCGCCCAGCGCCAGGTGTCCGGCGCCCGCGCCCGCTTCATCGCGGCCGATGTCGGCGGTACCCATACCCGCGTCGGCCTGGTCCGCGCCGGCGGTCCGGGCGAGTCGCCGATCGCGGTGCTGGCGCATCGCAAGTACGTCTGCGCCGACTACCCGGACCTGGCCGCGATCCTGGCCGACTTCATCGCCCGGATGCCCGGCGGCGGCGATCTGCACAGCGTCGCGATCGCCTGCGCCGGGGTGATGCTCGACGACGTGGTGGTCAACGCCAACCTCAGCTGGCGGGTGTCCGGCGCCGACCTGCGCGAGGCCCTGGGCCTGCAGCACGTGCATTTCATCAACGACTTCCAGGCCGCCGCGCATGCCGCGCAGTGCATGGACCCGGCCGAGTCGACCCTGCTGACCCCGGACGTGTCCGTTGGCGAGCCCGGCCCGGTGCTGGTGGTCGGTCCCGGCACCGGCCTGGGCGCGGCGGTGCGGGTGCCGCACCGCGGCGGCAC
>NZ_VICD02000142.1:2500-5674 GCF_006546735.2 Marilutibacter maris
GTGGGGGAGCTGGCAACAAGCATTGATCCCGCGATGTCCGAATGGGGAAACCCACCTCGCAAGAGGTATCGTGCAGTGAATACATAGCTGTACGAAGCGAACCCGGAGAACTGAAATATCTAAGTACCCGGAGGAAAAGAAATCAACCGAGATTCCCTGAGTAGTGACGAGCGAACGGGGAACAGCCCTTAAGTCGATTGTGTTCTAGCAAAGCGGTCTGGAAAGTCCGGCCATAGAAGGTGATAGCCCTGTATGCGAAAGGGCACATTCGATGAAATCGAGTAGGGCGGGGCACGAGAAACCCTGTCTGAACATGGGGGGACCATCCTCCAAGGCTAAATACTCCTGACCGACCGATAGTGAACCAGTACCGTGAGGGAAAGGCGAAAAGAACCCTGGTGAAGGGAGTGAAATAGACCCTGAAACCGTGTGCGTACAAGCAGTAGGAGCCCTTCGGGGTGACTGCGTACCTTTTGTATAATGGGTCAGCGACTTATTGTTCGTGGCAAGCTTAACCGTATAGGGGAGGCGAAGGGAAACCGAGTCTGATAAGGGCGCATAGTCGCGGGCAATAGACCCGAAACCGGGTGATCTAGTCATGCCCAGGGTGAAGGTTGAGTAACATCAACTGGAGGCCCGAACCCACTCCCGTTGCAAAGGTAGGGGATGAGGTGTGATTAGGAGTGAAAAGCTAATCGAACCCGGAGATAGCTGGTTCTCCTCGAAAGCTATTTAGGTAGCGCCTCATGTGAATCTTCCTGGGGGTAGAGCACTGTTATGGCTAGGGGGTCATTGCGACTTACCAAACCATGGCAAACTCCGAATACCAGGACAGACTGCATGGGAGACACACGGCGGGTGCTAACGTCCGTCGTGAAAAGGGAAACAACCCAGACCCACAGCTAAGGTCCCAAATTCCATGCTAAGTGGAAAACCATGTGGAAAGGCACAGACAGCCAGGAGGTTGGCTTAGAAGCAGCCACCCTTTAAAGAAAGCGTAATAGCTCACTGGTCGAGTCGGTCTGCGGGGAAGATTTAACGGGGCTCAAGCATGGAACCGAAGCTTGGGGTGCACACTTCGGTGTGCGCGGTAGAGGAGCGTTCCGTAAGCCTGCGAAGGTGGATTGAGAAGTCTGCTGGAGGTATCGGAAGTGCGAATGCTGACATGAGTAACGATAATGCGGGTGAAAAGCCCGCACGCCGAAAGCCCAAGGTTTCCTTGCGCAACGTTAATCGGCGCAGGGTGAGTCGGCCCCTAAGGCGAGGCAGAAATGCGTAGTCGATGGAAAGCTGGTTAATATTCCAGCACCTCGCGTAAGTGCGATGGAGGGACGGAGAAGGCTAGGTCTACCGGGCGTTGGTTGTCCCGGGGAAAGGCGGTAGGTGTGGAACTTAGGCAAATCCGGGTTCCTTTAACACCGAGCACCGAGACGAGCTCATTAGAGCGAAGTGATTGATGCCACGCTTCCAGGAAAAGCTCCTAAGCTTCAGCTTACGCAGACCGTACCGTAAACCGACACAGGTGGGCAGGATGAGAATTCTCAGGCGCTTGAGAGAACTCGGGTGAAGGAACTAGGCAACATGGCACCGTAACTTCGGGAGAAGGTGCGCCCCTGATGGTGGCTCATGCGAGCTATAGCTGTCGGGGGCCGCAGTGACCAGGCCGCTGCGACTGTTTATCAAAAACACAGCACTCTGCAAACACGAAAGTGGACGTATAGGGTGTGACGCCTGCCCGGTGCCGGAAGGTTAATTGATGGGGTCAGCCGCAAGGCGAAGCTCTTGATCGAAGCCCCGGTAAACGGCGGCCGTAACTATAACGGTCCTAAGGTAGCGAAATTCCTTGTCGGGTAAGTTCCGACCTGCACGAATGGCGTAACGACAGCGGCGCTGTCTCCACCCGAGACTCAGTGAAATTGAAATCGCTGTGAAGATGCAGCGTTCCCGTGGCAAGACGGAAAGACCCCGTGAACCTTTACTATAGCTTTACACTGAACGTTGAGTTCGTCTGTGTAGGATAGGTGGGAGGCTTTGAAACCAGGACGCCAGTTCTGGTGGAGCCATCCTTGAAATACCACCCTGTCGTGCTTGACGTTCTAACCTAGGCCCGTAATCCGGGTCGGGGACCGTGTATGGTGGGTAGTTTGACTGGGGCGGTCTCCTCCCAAAGAGTAACGGAGGAGCACGAAGGTACGCTCAGCGCGGTCGGACATCGCGCACTGTGTGCAAAGGCATAAGCGTGCTTGACTGCAAGATCGACGGATCAAGCAGGTACGAAAGTAGGTCTTAGTGATCCGGTGGTTCTGTATGGAAGGGCCATCGCTCAACGGATAAAAGGTACTCCGGGGATAACAGGCTGATACCGCCCAAGAGTTCATATCGACGGCGGTGTTTGGCACCTCGATGTCGGCTCATCACATCCTGGGGCTGTAGTCGGTCCCAAGGGTATGGCTGTTCGCCATTTAAAGTGGTACGCGAGCTGGGTTCAGAACGTCGTGAGACAGTTCGGTCCCTATCTGCCATGGGCGTTGGAGATTTGAGAGGGGCTGCTCCTAGTACGAGAGGACCGGAGTGGACGAACCTCTGGTGTTCCGGTTGTCACGCCAGTGGCACTGCCGGGTAGCTATGTTCGGAAGCGATAACCGCTGAAAGCATCTAAGCGGGAAGCGCGCCTCAAGATGAGATCTCCCGGGACACAAGTCCCCTAAAGGAACCATGAAGACTACGTGGTTGATAGGCTGGGTGTGTAAGTGCAGCAATGCATTGAGCTAACCAGTACTAATGATCCGTGAGGCTTGACCATATAACCTCAAGTGGCCTTGGACTCGACGATACGTCGACGACATTCGCCTCATTCGCTACTTCCCAACCCATGCAAGCTGGCTGCAGGATTGATCAATCATCCCGCGCTGCTTCACCAGCTTGTTCAGCGACCATAGCGCTGTGGTACCACCCGATCCCATTCCGAACTCGGAAGTGAAACGCAGCTGCGCCGATGGTAGTGTGGCTCAAGCCATGTGAGAGTAGGTCATCGCTGAACATTTACACCGAAGGCCGGACCCCGAAAGGGTCCGGCCTTCTTCTTTTGCGCAACACAAACGCTGACGCACCCCCGTAACGGACCCACGCATACCGGCCCACCGGGACTGCGTCAGAACCACCGCTGCAGCGGCG
>NZ_VICD02000143.1 GCF_006546735.2 Marilutibacter maris
CCCCGGGTCGGCCCGCCGCGCGCCCATACCGCCGTCGCCGGAACCGCTCCCCCGCGGCTCCGGCGACGCGGATCAGGCGGCGATCGCCTGGTTTCCGGACGCGTCCGCGTCCTTGCCGTCGTGGAACTGCTCCTCCTCGGTCGACCCCTTCAGCGCCACCGTCGAGGACTGCCCGCCCTGGATGGTCTGGGTGATCGCGTCGAAGTAGCCGGTGCCGACCTCGCGCTGGTGCTTGACCGCGGTGAAGCCCTTCTCGGCGGCCGCGAACTCGGCCTCCTGCAGCTCGACGAAGGCGCTCATCTGCCGGCGCGCGTAGCCGTGGGCGAGGTTGAACATGCCGTAGTTCAGCGCATGGAAGCCGGCCAGGGTGATGAACTGGAACTTGTAACCGTAGGACGCGATCTCCTTCTGGAACTTCGCGATGGTGGCGTCGTCGAGGTTCTTCTTCCAGTTGAAGCTCGGCGAGCAGTTGTAGGCCAGCAGCTTGCCCGGGTACTTGGCGTGGATGGCCTCGGCGAACTTGCGCGCGAACTCCAGGTCCGGCTTGCCGGTCTCGCACCAGATCAGGTCGGCATAGGGCGCGTAGGCCAGGCCGCGGCTGATCGCCTGGTCGAGCCCGTTGCGGGTCTTGTAGAAGCCCTCGACGGTGCGCTCGCCGGTGCAGAACGGCTTGTCGTTGTCGTCGATGTCGCTGGTCAGCAGGTCGGCGGCCTCGGCATCGGTACGCGCGATCAACAGGGTCGGCACGCCCATCACGTCGGCGGCCAGGCGCGCGGCGACCAGCTTGTCGACCGCCTCGCGGGTCGGCACCAGCACCTTGCCGCCCATGTGCCCGCACTTCTTCACCGCGGCCAGCTGGTCCTCGAAATGCACGCCGGCGGCGCCGGCCTCGATCATCCCCTTCATCAGCTCGTAGGCGTTGAGCACGCCACCGAAGCCGGCCTCGGCGTCGGCCACGATCGGCTGCACGAAATCGACATCGCCGCCGCTGGCGTCGCCGTTGCGCTCCGCGCACTGGATCTGGTCGGCGCGCAACAGGGTGTTGTTGATCCGCTTGACCACCGCCGGCACCGAGTCGGCCGGGTACAGCGACTGGTCCGGATACATCTGCCCGCCGAGATTGGCGTCGGCGGCCACCTGCCAGCCGGACAGGTAGATCGCCTTCAGTCCGGCCTTGACCTGCTGCATCGCCTGGTTGCCGGTCAGCGCGCCGAGGGCGTTGACGAAGTCCTCGTTCTGCAGATAGCTCCACAGCTTGTCCGCGCCATGCCGGGCCAGGCTGTACTCGACCGGCACGGTGCCGCGCAGGCGCACCACGTCGTCGGCGCAGTACGGACGGGTGATTCCGGCCCAGCGCGGGCTGCTGGCCCATTCCTGGCGCAGTTGGTCGGCGGTGGCGTGGGTATGGCTCATGGCGGTGACCTCTTTGCGATGCCCGCGCTGCGGGCGTGTGGGGTGCGGGTTGATGTTTGCGTCGTCGCGTCCTGCGACAGGGTGCGTAGGAGCGGCGCGGGTCAGTCCAGCCGCGCGTAGGCCGGCAGGGTCAGGAACTCCTCGAACGCATCAGCATGGGTCAGGCGGTCGAGCACGCCGATCGCCTCGTTGATGCGGCTGCCGCCGGGAATCCGGGTACGATCGCCGATCCGCTTGGGCAGGCCGATGAAGGCGCGCTCGAGCAGGGCGAAGTCGACCGGGGTACCGTCGTCCAGGTGCAGCTCGTGGCTGTGCAGCCACGACCACAGCTGGGCGCGGGCGATCTCGGCGGTCGCCGCGTCCTCCATCAGGTTGTGGATCGGCACGCAGCCGTTGCCGTCCAGCCAGGCGGCGAGATAGCGCACGCAGACCTCGACGTTGCCCTCGAAGCCCTCGCGGGTGATCGTGCCCAGCGACGGCTTGATCAGGTCGTCGCGGCCGACCGTGACCTCCTCGCGCAGCACGTGCTGCTGGTGCTTGCCGGGCATGCGCTCGTCGAACACCGCGCGCGCGATGGGGATCAGCGCCGGGTGCGCGACCCAGGTGCCGTCATGGCCGGCGGTGACCTCGCGCAGCTTGTCGGCGCGGACCTTGGCCAACGCGGCCTGGTTGGCCTCGATGCTGGCCTCGTCGCTGCCGCCGACCGGGATCTGCGCGGCCATGCCGCCCATCGCATGGGCGCCGCGGCGGTGACAGGTCTGGATCAACAGCTCGGAGTAGGCGCGCAGGAACGGCTGGGTCATCGTCACCTGGCCGCGCTCGGGCAGCACCCGGTCGCGGTGGGCGCGGAAGGTCTTGATGTAGGAGAACATGTAGTCCCAGCGCCCGCAGTTGAGGCCGGCGATGCGGCCGCGCAGCGCGTGCAGGATCTCGTCCATCTCGAACGCCGCCGGCAGGGTCTCGATCAGCACGGTGACCTTGATCCGGCCCTCGGCCAGGCCCAGCGCCTGCTCGACGTGGCCCAGCGCGTCGTTCCACAGCGCGGCTTCTTCCATGCTCTGGAGCTTGGGCAGGTACAGATAGGGTCCACGATCCTTCGCGGCGAGCACTTCCGCATTGTGGAAACAGAACAGCGCGGCATCGAACAGGCTGCCGGACATCGCACTGCCGTCGACGCGCACGTGCTTCTCGTCCAGGTGCCAGCCGCGCGGGCGCACCATCAGCACCGCCTGCTCGCGGAACGGCTTGAGCGTGTACAGCTTGCCGGGACGGGCATCGCTGCCGGGCGAGGTGAAGGTCAGGCTGCCGGCGACCGCCTCGCGCAGCGCGCGCTGGCCGGTCATCAGGTTGCCCCAGGTCGGCGAGGTGCTGTCCTCGAAGTCGGCCATGTAGCAGTTGGCGCCGGAGTTGAGCGCGTTGATGACCATCTTCGGATCGACCGGGCCGGTGATCTCGACCCGGCGGTCGAGCAGCGCCGCCGGCAGCGGCGCGACCCGCCAGTCGCCGGCGCGGATCGCCGCGGTGTCCTCGCGGAAGTCGGGCAGGCCGCCGGCGTCGAAGAAGGCCTGGCGCTCGCGGCGCGCGCCCAGCAGGGCCTGGCGGGTGGCCTCGTAACGGCGGTGCAGACCGGCCAGCAGCTCGAGCGCGGCCGGGGTCAGCAGGGCGTCCTGCTCCGCCGCCTGGGCGGTGATCTCGATGCCCGCCGCCGCCCCGGGGGTGGCCTTGGGGTGCTGCCGTTCTGCCATCACTGCCGACATCGTGCGTCTCCTGCTGGATCGGTGGACCGGAAAGGCGGTCGCGGGGGCGAATCGCCTTGTCCAGCACCATGCGTCGGCGTCTGGTATTTGACAATCAAGTTTTTGCAATGCACAACATAAATAAAACTTATAATTAGCTTCATGGCCCGCCCCACAAGCCCCTCACCGCGCTTCGCCTACAAGGGCGATAGGCTCAAGCCGCTCCGGGCGTTCTGCCAGACCGCCCGCCTTGGATCGGTCTCACGCGCGGCCGAGGCGCTGTACGTGAGCCAGCCGGCGGTGACCCTGCAGCTGCAGGCGCTGGAGCGCGACATGGGCGTCAAGCTGCTCGAACGCAGCGGCCGGCGGCTGGTGATGACCCGCGAGGGCGAGGCGCTGTACGAACTGGCGCGGCCGCTGGTCGAAGGCCTGGACGGCATCGACGGCGCGTTCCGCGAGCGCATGCGCGGGATGGACGGCGGCGAGCTGAACGTCGCCGCCGGCACCTCGACCATCCTCTACCTGCTGCCGACGATCGTGGAGCGCTTCAAACGGGAGCACCCCGACGTGCGCCTGGCCCTGCACAACGTCACCGGCGCCGGCGGCCTGGACCTGCTGCGCTCGGATGCGGTCGACATGGCGGTGGGCTCGATGCTGGACGTGCCCGCCGACCTCGACTACGCGCCGGTCTACCGCTTCGAGCCGATGCTGATCACCCCGCCCGACCACCCGCTGGCCAGCAAGCCCGAGCTGACCCTGGAGGACCTGTCGCCGTACGGACTGATCCTGCCGCCGCAGCGACTGACCACCTACCGGATGGTCGACCTGGTGTTCCAGCGCGCGCGGGTGCCCTACACCGTGGCCCTGGAGGTCGGCGGCTGGGAGATCATCAAGCAGTACGTGGCGATGGGCCTGGGCATCAGCATCGTCACCGCGATCTGCCTGACCGAGAGCGACCGCGAGCGCCTCGCCGCGCGCTCGCTGGCCGGCTACTTCCCCGACCGCAGCTACGGGGTGGTGGTGCGCAAGGGCAAGTACCTCAGCCCGCAGGCGCGGGCATTCAGCGAACTGATCAAGCCCGACCTGTTCGTGCGCGGCGACTACTACGACACCGGGCCGTCGGAGCGCTGAACACGCGCCGCGCTTGCACGACGCGCTTCATCGCGCGGGCAGCCGTCGACTCGATCGGCGACTCGTCGCGCCCCTCGGGCCTTGCTCGCCCAGCCAGCGCGGACGCCCTCATCGGCCCGAGAATCCACGCCATTCGCCTGCGGATTGTGCCGAAAGTACGGGTAGGGTGCGCGCACGCGCGGCTCGTTATACGGCAGTGGCGATACCGTGCAGTCAACTCGGCCTTCTTGCCGAGGCCCGGCCCGAGCTTGAAGGGCCGGCCTCGCTTCGGGCCACACAGGGATGACATCCGCTTTCGTTGCCGACGGCAATGCCGCGTTGTCATGTGCTCGCAGTGATCGGGTTCGCGCAGTCGCCAGATACGAAGCGAATCACTCATCACCTCAAGGGAGTACAGCAATGAACCGTAGCAAGCTGTCCATGTTGATCGCGATGTCGATCCTGGGGGGCGCGGCGATCGTCGGCTCGAGCGCACTGGCGGCGCCGCCCGCATCCAAGCCGTCCGGCAACAAGGGCTCGCCCGACATCGCCGCGCTGGCGGGCCCACTGGCCAATCAGCAGGTGCAATGGGGCGGCGCCGCGACGTGCGGACAGCGGTCGCTGGACGAGCTGCTCATCTCGATCTTTACCGACATAGAGCAGCAGTGCGCGACGATCACCGTGCCGCGCGACTGGCACAACCCCGGCGACGGCAACACCATCACCCTGAGCATCTCCCGCGCCGCCGACGCCAACGTCGGCGCGCAGCACATGCTGACCGCCAACCCCGGCGGACCGGGCGGCAGCGGGCGTGCCTACGGCGTGGCGATGCGGCTGATCGCACCCGAGGTCGATGCGGCCCACTACATGGTCGGCTTCGATCCGCGCGGCGTCGGCAGCAGCACGCCGCTGCGCTGCCAGTACGTTCCCAGCGAAGACCCCTGGACCGACAACACCAACCTGGTCGAAGGCTGCCTGGACAACCCGCTGACGCCGTACATCAACAGCGAACAGACCGCGTACGACATGGACTTCATCCGCTATCTGATGGGCAAGGAGAAGACCAGCTATATCGGCTATTCCTACGGCACCTGGCTGGGCAGCTGGTACCAGCGCGTGTTCAGCGACCACGCGCACCGGTTCGTGCTCGACTCCAACACCGATCTCAGCCGCAAGTCGCTGGAGGCGACCTGGGACATCCAGCCCAAGAGCCGCGATCGCCAGTTCCAGGATGCGCTGCTGCCCTACATCGCGCGCAACGACGCCACCTACGGCCTGGGCACCGATCCGCTGCTGATCCGCCAGCGCTGGGAAGCCGCCGGCGGCACCCGGTCGGCGGCCGGCCAGGCGATCATGGGCGGGATCATCGATGCGATGTACTCGACCTCGAACTACCCGGCCGCCGCCACGTCGATCGCCACCTTCATCAACCAGGCGGAGAGTTTCGCCAACACCCGCGACCCGCAGCAGTTGAGGGACCAGATCGCGCTGTTCAAGGCGCTGATGCACGAGCACCCGGCGATGCAGGAGGCGGATCTGCTGATCGTCGACGACTGGGTCGAGGCGATGCTCGACAAGGCCGACAAGATGGCCGCCGCCCAGGCCGGAACGCCGATCACCGTCAATGGCGCCTTCAGCGCGATCCGTTGCCAGGACGGGCCGTGGAACTCCAGCCAGGGCTACTGGACCTCGTGGGTCGGCAACATCCAGCGCAAGTTCCCGTGGATCGGCCCGGTCACCAGCGCGCCGGAGTGCGCCACCTGGCCCGAAACGACCTCGATGCCGCAGGTGAAGAAGAACTACCCGGCCACATTGCTGATCCAGTCGGAGCTGGATGCGGCGACCCCGTACGAGGCCGGACTGCGTTCGGCGCAGACCATCAAGGACCACTATCTGGTCAGCGTCGACAACGAGGGCAGTCACGGCCTGTACCCCTATGGGGACGAGTGCGTCGACGGCGCGGTGGAGAACTGGCTGTTGCGCGGCCAGCTGCCCGCGGACCGGTTCACCACCTGCCCCGGCAGCCCGCTGCCGAACGAGGACCAGGTCTACCCGGTCGCCGGCGCGGTCAAGGCCAACGGCAAGATCAAGCTGAGGCTGATCAGCCCCGAGCAGCGCGAGGTCAATCGCTGGCTGAAGTCGCGCCTGGGACGCTCCGCCGAAAGGTAAGGCCCCACAGGCGGCGCTCCGGCTATCGCCGGGGCGCCGCGCCGGCACAACGAAAACGCCCCGGACCTTGCGGGCCGGGGCGCGGTCATGGATGCGGAGCGGAACGCGCCGAGGCGGCCTACCAGACCACCTCGGCCATCGAGCAGTTCAGGCCCGAACCGATGCCCAGCAGCGCGACCCGGTCGCCCTTCTTCAGGCGGCCCATCTCGCGCAGCTTGCTCAGCACGATCGGCACCGAGGCCGGCCCGATGTTGCCGTGCTCGCCGAAGATCGTCAGCACCTTCTTCGGGTCGATGCCGAAGGCCTTCACGAAGGCCTTGGTGTGGACCTGGCTGACCTGGTGGATGACGAATTCGTCGAGCTCGTCGGCAACCCAGCCCAGCGCGCTGCGCGCGGCGACCCAGGTGTTCTGGGCCAGCTTCAGGCCCTCGCTCAGCAGCAGGCGGGTATCGGTGACCATGCGGTCGAGATTGCCGCGGCACAGGCCGTTCCACTGGGTCGCGGCACGGGTCACGCCACCGCGGTAGCGCGGCGCGCCCGGGGCCAGCTCGGCCCGCGCGAGCACCATCGCCGCGGCGCCGCAGCCCAGGGTCAGGGTCGCCAGCTCGTTGCGGAACTGCTCTTCGGTCGCGTCCGGCGAGGACAGCCGGTCGAGGGTCTTCTCGTAGGCCAGGCCGGCGGTCTCGCCGTCGACGACCAGGGCATAGTCGATCTCGCCGCGCTCGATCATCCGGCTGGCGATGTCCATGCCGTTGATGAAGGCCAGGCAGGCATTGGCGACGTCGAAGTTCTGGCAGTTCTCCGACAGCTTGAGATTGCCGGCGACGATGCTGGCGGTCGACGGCTCCAGATAGTCGCGGCTGACCGAGGTGTTGACCAGCAGACCGACGCGATCGGGCTCGATGCCGGCGTCGGCCAGCGCCTTCACGCCCGCCAGGGTGGCGGCGTCGGAGGCCTGCATCTCACCGTCCCAGAGCCGGCGCGCATTGATGCCGGCGATGTCCTTGAGCACGTCGGTGCGGATACCCAGACGGTCGAGGGTCGGTTTCAGGCGGGCGTTGATCTCGTCCGAACTGAGGCGACGCGGTGCGTCGATATGGGCCAGACCCGCGATCGCGACATGTTGGAACAGCATGGCGGCAGCTACCGGAAGATATGAAACAGCGCGCCAGCATACCCTGTTGCCGCCGCTCCCGCCATCCGCCACCGAATGGTGAGCTTTGGTGGCGGCCCGGGGCGGCCCGGTAGCCGCGCGCGCGACCCACGGATCCGCGCCACTGCGGGCCCGGGCCGCCGCTAGGTTTCCTCACCCCAGGCGTATCGGACCGCCAGGCCGACCCGGCGGTCGGCGTGCCCGCGCAGCTTCCCCCGCCACGACCGGTACAGGGCCTCGTCGGCGGCGTTCCAGCGGACCGCCCAGACCAGCCGGATCAGGCGTTCCGGATCGGCACGGCGCCATTCGGTCTCCAGCGCCCGCTCCCAGAACGCCCGCGGCCGGTTGACCAACGCTTCCAGCAGATGACCGCCCTCGCGATGGCCGCTCAGTCCCGTCTCCAGCGCCCAGTCAGACTCCGCCTCCGGCAACTTCAGCGCCAGCGCCTTCGCCGCCGCAGACCGCGCCTGGAACAGCCAGCTACCGCGCGGCGGCGCCTGGGCCGGAGACACCATGGCCTTCAGCCGCTCGACACTGGTCGCGTCTGCCCAAAGCCCCAGGGTCTCGAGGGCCACCACGCGCACGCCCCACCACTTGCTCTCCAACGCCTCGTCGATCGCGCGCCGGGCCGCCGCATCCGGTGCCCGCGCGCCCAGCGCCCGCAACTGCCTGCACCGCTCACGCAGCGCATTGCCGGCCGGATCGCCCTCGCGACGCGCGCGCCGGCACCGGCGGCAACGCACCGCCTCGCTGTCGATGGGGGCGCGCACCTCCTCGTACCACCACTTCTGCTGCTTGGCCGTCCACACCTGCGCCTCACCGCAATCGCGGCAAGTGAAGGGGCGGTCGAAATAGAACGCCGGCAGCAGATCGTAGGTGTTGTTGTAGCGCGCCAGCAGTTCACGGTCGGTGGCAACGCCCCCCACCACCGGCGGCGGACCCGCCTCGTCCCGCCAGCGCGGGTCCGGCTGCGCCAGCGCCCGCCGGGCCGCTTCCGCGCGCTTGAGCCGCTTGTCGCGGATCTCGGCGCGCCGCTGCTTGTTGCTCTTGCGCTCGCTCACCCGCCGCAACGGTAGCCGGCGAAGCGCTGTTCGCCGTCGCGGGGCTCGTCCAGGGGCTGGATGGTGTTCGCGCCCAGGCCCGGGCCTTCGTTGCGGGCCAGGGTTTCCAGTTCCTCGCGCACGCGCAGCGGATTGCGGTCGTAGAAGGCGACGCTGTCCTTCACCGATACGCTGATCTCGCCCAGTTTCTGGCAGCCGGCCGGCGCGGTGCCGGCGGGCACCACCCGCACCGCGCTGGCGCCGGGCGCCATGTGGACCCAGGTGCAGCCGGCGGCCAGCAAGGCGATCGAAGCGGCAAGCAACGGCAGGCGGATCGTGTTCGTGCGCATCGTGAGGGTCTCGTCGGTCGTATTGCCGGCGACCCTATCCGAAGCGGTCGCCGGAGACAAAGCGGAACGGGACGCCGCAGCGCCCCGTCCGCGGGGACGGCCCATTGATAGCCGGCCGCCCCCTCCCCGCCGCTGAACGGCGGGCGTGTCCGATGCCGGCCTTACTGGCCGCCCACCGGCTTGCCGTCGGCGTCGAGCACCTGCACCTCGCCCAGGTTCAGCGCGCGGATCGGCGCCTCCATCTGCGACAGGTCGCCGACCACCACCCAGACCAGCTGCGACGGGTCGATCGCCTTGGCCGCGACGGCGACCTCGGCCGGGGTCATCGCCTGGATCTCGGCGTTGCGGCGGACGATGTAGTCGTCCGGACGCTGGTAGCGGACGATCCCGCCGATGGTGCCCATCACCGCGCCGGCGGTCTCGTAGGCGCCGGGCAGGCTGCGGCTCTCGTTGGCCTTGATCCGGTCGATCTCGGCCTGGGTCGGCGGCGCCTTGCCGCTGACGTACTCGCCGACCTCGCGCTGGATCTCGGCCAGCGACTCGGCGGCCTTGTCGATCTGCACCGGCGCCACCGCCAGCCACGGGCGCTGGCCCTTGGCATTGGTCAGCACCGTGCGGGCACCGTAGGACCAGTGCTTGTCCTCGCGCAGGTTCATGTTCAGACGCGCGACGAAGGACCCGCCGATCACCTCGTTGGCCATCTGCAGCAGGGTCTCGCCCTCGCTGCCGGTCGGCGGCATCAGTTCGCCGGCGAAGATGTTCGCCTGCACCGAGCCGGGCTGGTCGATCAGGTAGACCCGCGCCTGCTGCGGACGCGCGACTTCGGGCACCACGGTCTCCTCCCGGGTCTCGACCACGCCCTTCCAGTCGCCCAGGTGCTTGTTCAGCGCCGGCACGATCTCGGCCAGGGTGGTGTCGCCGACCACGATCAGGGTCGCCCCCTCGGGACGGATCCAGGCGCGGTGATAGGCGGCCAGATCGTCGCGGCCGAGCGCGGCCACCGAAGCCTCGGTGCCGGAGCCGCTGAACGGCATCGCATAGGGATGGCCCTCGCCGTACAGCAGCGGCGGCAGCACCCGCAGCGCGGCCGAGTTCGGGCGCGCCTTCTCCTGCTTGATGCCGGCGATCCAGCTGGCCTTGACCCGCTCGATCTCGGCCGGCTCGAAGCGCGGGCTGCGCAGCATGTCGGCGAACAGGTCCAGCGACGGGTCCAGGTTCTCCTTCAGCGCCGACAGGTAGGCATTGCCGCCGTCGAGCGCGGCACCGGCGCCGAGGTTCGCGCCCAGCGCCTCGGCGCGATCGCGGAACGCCAGCGCGCCGTATTCGCCGGCGCCCTCGTCGAGCATGCTCATCGCGAAGCTGGCCACGCCGAGCTTGCCGGCCGGGTCCGTGTGGTAGCCGCCGTCGAACTCGTAGCTGAGCTGCACCACCGGGATGTCGTGGCGCTCGGCCAGGATCACCTCGGTGCCGTTGTCCAGTCGCGCCCGCTGCAGGTCCGGGAACTTCAGGGTCGGAAACTGTTCGGGCATCGGCACGCCGGCGCTGCGGTCGACGTCGCTGGCGGTGGTACGGAACCTGGGGTCGACCGCCGGCCGCTGGAACGGCTGCGGCGTCACCGCCGGCTCCTCGGCCAGCGCGGTGCGCTCGCCCGGCTCGACGACCAGGGTGTGCGAGCCCTCGCCCAGCCACTTGCGGCCGACCGCCTTGACGTCGGCGGCGCTGGTCGCGGCGATGTTGGCCAGCGATTCGCGGAAGCAGCCCGGGTCGCCGGTGAACACGGCGCACTCGGCCAGCGCGTCGGCCTTGCCGCCGAAGCCGCCGATGCGTTCGATGCCGCGGATGAAGCCGGCGCGGTAGACGGTCTTGGCCTGGGCCAGCTCGGCCTCGGTCGGGCCTTCGGCGAGCAGCTTCTCCAGCTCTTCGTCGACGATCTTCTCGACCCGCGCCACGTCGACGCCTTCCTTGACGTTGACCATCACCATGAAGTTGGAGCCCAGCTGCGAGGCATAGGCGCCGGTGCCGACGCTGTCGGCCAGCTTCTCGCCATGCACCAGGCGCTTGTCCAGGCGCGAGGACGCGCTGCCGCCGAGCACCTGCGACAGCACCTGCAACTGATCGATGTCGCGGGTGCCGACCTCGGCCACGTTCCACAACCGGTAGATGCGCGGCTGCGGCACCTTGTCATGCATCACCTCGCGGGTGTCGGCCTCGCGCTGCGCCACGTCGACCGCCGGCTGCGCCATGGTCGGACCGGCCGGGATGTCGCCGAAGTAGCGGGCGACCTTCTCCTTGGCGGTGGCGACGTCGATGTCGCCGGCCAGCACCAGCACCGCGTTGTTGGGGCCGTACCAGGTCCGGAACCAGGTCTTCACGTCCTCCAGCGATGCGGCGTTGAGGTCGTTCATCGAGCCGATCGTGCTGTGGTGGTACGGATGCCCCTTCGGATACAGCGAGCGCCCCATCTGTTCCCAGACCTGGCCATAGGGCTGGTTCTCGCCCTGGCGCTTCTCGTTCTGGACCACGCCGCGCTGCTCGTCGAGCACCTTCTGGTCGATCGCGCCGAGCAGGTGGCCCATGCGGTCGGACTCCATCCACAGCGCCATGTCCAGCGCGGTGGTCGGCACGTTCTGGAAGTAGTTGGTGCGGTCTGAATTGGTGGTGCCGTTCATGTCGGTCGCGCCGACCAGTTCGAACGGTTCGAAGTATTCGCCGCGATGGTTTTCCGAGCCGTTGAACATCAGGTGCTCGAACAGGTGCGCGAAGCCGCTGCGTCCGGCCGGCTCGTCCTTGCTGCCGACGTGGTACCAGATGTTGACCGCGACGATCGGCGCCTTGCGGTCGGTATGCACGATCACCCGCAGGCCGTTGGGCAGGGTGAACGCCTCGTAGGGAATGTCGACGCCGGCGCGCACGGCCTGCTGTTCGGCCATGACCGGCATCGGCGCGGTCCAGGCCACGCCGCCGATCGCGGTCGCCAGGGCGGCGGCGAGCAGGCCGCGGTTGAACAGCCGGCGCGCACCGGCGCGGCTCGGACGGGAGATTCCCGCGCGACGCGGGGCTCGGTCTACGGACATCGGATACTCCTTGAATCTTCCATTGATGGCTCGCCGATCTCCCTGTCAGACCGACTGGCGTGAACCGCCATCCTAGCCCGCCGTCCGATTGCGGGCACTAGGCCACAAGTCTCGCCACATGCTGCGAACAGGCGATTGTGGTTTCATGGACACAGCGCCCCGGGCGCGACCCGCGCGCGCAACGCCACCCATCGTCCAGCGAGGTGTGCCATGTCCCGCCCCCGCCGCTGTCTGGTCACCGGCGCGAACCGTGGCCTCGGACTCGAATTCGCCCAGCAATTGCTCGAACGCGGCGACCACGTGCTGGGCGCCTGCCGTCATCCCGGCCGCGCCTCGGCCCTGAACGACCTGGTCGGCGAGTATCCGGGGCGGATGCACATGCTGCCGCTGGACACCGCCGACGCCCGCTCGATCGCCGAGTTGGCGCGCGAGCTGCCATTGGTGTTCGACGGCCTCGACCTGCTGATCAACAATGCCGGCGTGCTGCATTCGGGCGAGCGCTTCGGCAGCGTGCAGGCGCTCAACCTCGACGACAGCTTCCGCACCAACGCCAGCGGCCCGTTCCTGCTGACCCAGGCGCTGGCGCCGGTGCTGGCGCGCGGCGCGCGGGTGGTCAACCTGTCCTCGTCGTGGGGGTCGATCGCCGAGCTGGAGGCGTTCCGCACGCCCAGCTACGCGATCTCCAAGGCGGCCCAGAACATGGCCAGCGCCCTGCTGGCCAAGGCGCTGGCCGAGCGTGGCGTCATCGTGCTCGCGCTCAACCCGGGATGGGTCCAGACCGACATGGGCGGCGCCCATGCCGAGTTGACCCCGGCCGAGGCGGTCACCGGAATGCTGCAGGTGATCGACGGCGCCGGCATCGCCGACAGCGGCCGCTTCCTCGACCATCGCGGCGAGCCGGTGCCGTGGTGAGCGCGGCCCCAGGCCGGCCCTGCCCGGGCAGGCGCCCGCTCAGGCCGGCGCCAGCTTGAGCAGGACGATGCCGGCCAGCACCAGGGCGACGCCGGCCAGCCGCAGCGCGCCCAGCGACTCGCCGAACAGCAGCGCGCCGGCGACCACCGTGCCGACCGCGCCGATGCCGGTCCACACCGCATAGGCGGTACCGACCGGCAGCACGCTGAGGCTGCGGCCCAGCAGCCACACGAAGGCGGCCAGCAACACCAGCGACAACGCGCTCCAACCGAGCCGGGTGTAGCCGTCGGCGTACTTCATCGACAGCGCCCACAGCACGTCGAGCACACCGGCGACCAGCAGCATCGACCAGGCGGTGGCGGTGCTCATCGCCGCGCTCAGGCCGCCGCCGCGACCGCCATGCCATGCGCCCGCATCGCCTCGCGCACCGACGGGCGCGCGGCGATCCGCTCCAGGTAGTCGCGCAGCCGCGGGAAGCCGGACAGATCGACGCCGGTGAGCTTCGACCAGCCGATCACGGTGAAGGCATAGGCATCGGCGACGCCGAAGCGCTCGCCCAGCAGGTAGGGGCCGTCCGCCAGCGCCTGCTCGACCAGGGCCAGGCGCGCGGCCAGCTTCGCCCGCACCGCCTGTTGCGCGGTCTCGCCCAGTTCCGGGTGAAACAGCCATGGGCTGTAGCTCTTGTGCAGCTCGCTGGCGATGAAGGCCAGCCACTCCAGCAGGCGGTAGCGTTGCGCGCTGTCGGAGGCCGGCGCCAACCCGCTGGCAGGCGCGCGGTCGGCCAGGTACAGGACGATCGCCAGCCCCTCGGTCAGCAGGCGGCCGTCGTCCAGGCGCAGCGCCGGCACATAGTCCTTGGGATTGATCGCGGCGAACGCCTCGCCCTCGCCGACGCGGTGGGGCGCCTGGCGGATATCGACCCGCTCCAGCTCCAACGCGATACCGGCTTCATTGGCGACGATCAGCGGCGAAAGTGAGCAACTGTAGGGGGCGTAGTAGAGCTTCATGGTCAACTCCTCGTGGGGGGGGGAGACGACAGGGTGATGCTGTATTGTTCGCAAACCAATACGGCAAAAAGGAACTTTTAGTTTGCGCAAATCGCAAACAAATGCGGCTGCCGGCAGCGTCGGCCTCGACGATCTACGCCTGCTGTTGGCGATCGCCGCCACCGGCAGCCTCGGCGGCGCAGCGCGTCAGCTGGGCGTCGACCATTCCTCGGCGTTCCGGCGCCTGGGCGCACTGGAGCAGCGGATCGGCGCGCGCCTGTTCGACCGCGCCCGCCGCGGCTACACCGCGACCGCCGCCGGCGAGATCGCGATCGCCGCCGCCGGCCGCATCGGCGAGGAACTCGACAGCCTCGACCGGCGCCTGCTCGGCGAGGACCTGCGCTTGTCCGGGCCGGTCCGGGTCACCACCACCGACACCCTGCTGCACATCGTCGCGCCGCTGTTCGCGCAGTTCCGCGAGCGCGAGCCGGGCATCGTGGTCGAGGTCGCCGCCGGCAACGCCCTGTTCGACCTCAGCCGCCGCGACGCCGACCTGGCGATCCGTCCGGTCGCGACCGTGCCCGAGCACCTGATCGCGCGCCCGGTGGCGACGGTCGCGATCGCGCCATACGCCAGCGCGGACTACCTCGCCCGCGCCGGCGAACGGCCGCTGGCCGGGATGGACTGGATCGCCCCCGACGACTCGCTGTCGCATGTCGGCAGCGCGCGCTGGATCGCCGCCCATGTCGCCCCCGCGCGCATCGTCCACCGCGCCGACTCGCTGCTGGCGCTGATGCACGCGGCGCGCGCCGGGATCGGCGTGACCGCGCTGCCGTGCTACCTCGGCGACTGCGAACCGGGGCTGCGGCGCGCCGGCGCGCTGCTGGAGGACGCGGCGGTGCCGCTGTGGCTGCTGACCCACCCCGACCTGCGTCCGGTGCGGCGGATCCGCGCGCTCAGCGAGTTCCTGTTCGAGCGCCTGCGCGAACAGCAAGCACTGTTCTCGGGCCAGCGCCCGGCGCCCGCATGAGGAACCTCTGAGCGGTTCAGGGGTTGCGTGCGCCAAGAACGGCGCATGCGCGGACCGGGCGCTCAAGTGCGTGGTCCGCGGAAGCACGGTCGCACTGGGCTCGACCGTGTGGCGTCTGAACAGATCCAGGATGGAATTGTTCAGACCTCCCATAATGCGCCGATGTTCGATGTGATCCTCTACCAGCCCGAGATCCCGCCCAATACCGGCAACGCGATCCGGCTGTGCGCCAACACCGGCGCGCGCCTGCACCTGATCGCGCCGCTGGGCTTCGACATGGACGACCGCCAGCTGCGTCGCGCCGGCCTGGACTACCACGAGTACGCGACCGTGCGAGTCCACGAGGGTCTGGACGCGGCGCTGGCGGCGATCGCCACGGCCAACGGCGCCGCCCCGCGCCTGTTCGCCCTGAGCACCCGCGGCCGCACCCGCTTCGACCGTCCGCAGTACCGTGCCGGCGATGCCTTCCTGTTCGGTCCGGAGACCCGCGGCCTGCCCGACGCGGTGCTCGACGCCCTGCCCGAGGCGCAGCGCCTGCGGCTGCCGATGCGTCCGGGCAACCGCAGCCTCAACCTGTCCAACAGCGTCGCCGTGGTGGTCTTCGAGGCCTGGCGCCAGCACGGCTTCGACGGCGGCAGCTGAGCCTCGCCCACCGCCGACCCGGCCCGCAACAGCGCGGGAGCGCATCGCCACCGTGACGCGCGGCCGGGCCGTCGCCCGGAAGCCCCATCTCCGGCCCGCGGAGCCACGCCCGGCGACCGCCCCGCAACGACCACGGCCCGGCGCAATAGTTCCTGAACCTACCCGTTCACTATTAAGCCGCAATTGGGGATCGCTACGGATACTGGCCGTCACCGGATGCGACGGCCGTCAAGAAAACCGCGCGCCGGCCCGATACCAAGACAAATAAGAGGCTAAGTCCTTATGAAGCGTTCCGCTCTTTCCAAGCTTGCCGCCCTGTCCCTGATCGCCGCGCTGCCGTTCGCCGCCTCCGCGGCCGAGGGCGTGTCCTACAACTACGTCGAGGCCGGCTACGCCGCCACCAACACCGACGGCGGCGACGCCGACGGCTGGGCGATCGGCGGTTCCGGCGCGATCGCGCCGAACTTCCACATCTTCGGCAACTACACCAACCAGGAGCTCGACGGCACCAACGTCGACTTCGACCAGTGGCGCCTGGGCGTGGGCTACAACCACGAGATCAACCCGAACGTCGACCTGCTGACCCGCATCGCCTACGAGAAGATCGACCTCGGCAGCGGCTTCGACGCCGACGGCTGGAGCGTCGAGGCCGGCGTCCGCGGCGCGTTCACCCCGAACTTCGAGGGCTACGCCCTGGCCGGCTACGAGGACTACGACAAGATCGCCGGTCAGAACATCGACGGCGAGTTCTACGGCCGCCTCGGCGCGCTGGTGAAGTTCAACCAGACCTGGGGCATCAACGGCGACGTCAAGTTCGTCGACGGTGACACCCAGTGGTTCGTCGGCCCGCGCGTCAGCTTCTGATCGCGTTCCGACCCACCCCATCGCGCTGAATCTCTCTCTCCCCCGAAACATCGCGATGTAGCCCGGCCCTCGTGGCCGGGCTTTTTTTTGCCCGCGCGACACTGACCCTGATCACAAAACGATTGCCGCGCCGGTCACGCTCGGCTATCGTCCGCGGCGCCGCGCAGCGGCAAGGACATTTCACAACAGTCTTACCAAGGGATCAGGGATTTCATGAAGAGCACCATTGTGCTGGCCGCGATGCTCGCGGCGGCGCCGTTCGCCGTGTCCGCAGAGGACCTCAGCTACACCTATGCCGAGGGCGGCTACGCCCGCGCCAACATCGACGAGCGCGACCTCGACGACCCGGCCGGCAACGGCGGCTACCTGCGCGGCTCGATCGCGGTCAGCCCCTCGTTCAACCTGTTCGGCAGCTACTCCAGGGTCAGCGACGACTACCGTTTCAGCGACGCCTACGACCGCTACCGGGTCGACATCGACCTCACCCAGGCCGAACTGGGCATCGGCTACCACACCGCGCTGGGCGAGCGCCTGGACTTCATCGCCGAGTTGGCCTACCAGCGCCTCGAGGTCGACGCCGACCTGCGCGGCTACGGCTCGGCCAGCGACGACTTCAACGGCGGCCGCGCGGCGATCGGCGTGCGCGCCGGTACCGAGCAGATCGAGGGCTGGATCAAGGCCGGCTACGTCGACGGCGGCGATTTCGACGGCGACTTCGTCGGCACCTTCGGCGGCCAGTACCGCTTCAACCCGACCTGGGGCCTGGTCGGCGAGGTCGAGCTGCTCGAGGACGTCAGCCACTTCAAGATCGGCGTCCGCGCCAGCTTCTGAGCCACCGCGCTCGGCGACAAGCCCGGCTCCGGCCGGGCTTTTTCGTGCCCGCACGCCGGGCCGGGCCGCCGACGGGCGCAAGGCGGCGGCCATCGCGACGGCCGCCGCCTCCTCGCCCGAGGGACAACGATACCCGGGTCGGCGTCCGCCGCGACGGACGGACGCCGACCCGCATCGCCGGCCTCAGCGGGCGTCAATCTCCTGCTTCAGCGCCGCTTCGTTGGCCGCGCCCTCGACGAAGACCGGGTCGCCGGTGGTGCCGACGTCGAACAGGCAGTCCTTGTGCAACTTCTCGTCCTTGATCCGGGCGCAGACCTGCTTGGCCAGCTCCACGTTGCCCGGATTCATCGGCGGGATCTTCTCGCGCGGGAACGGCTCGCTGACGAACTTGCCCGGATCGACGTCCTGGGCGTAGTCGAACAGGCTGGTTTTCCTGTCCACGCGCCATTTGTCCGAGAAATCCGGCTCCAGCCACTCGCCCTGCTCAAGCACGCCCATGATGCCGTCCGTCGCCATGGTGTCGTAGGCGCGGACATTCATGTACCACTGGTTCTGGTTGCCCCACCAGTTTGCGGTGGCGGTCATCCGGGTCCCGTCCGGGAAGTGGATGCTGATGCCGTTGCCGCCCAGCGCCGTCACCTTGGCGCCGGGACCCAGATCGATGCCACCGGCCGGAATCGTGGTGACCACGCCGTCCACCCGCAGTTGCAGGCCGGCCGGATCGGGCACCACCCCGGTGCCGGGCTGCCAGGTCACCCGGTGGTTGCCGACCCGGGTGGCGACGGCGGTGTTGACGCTGACCCAGGGCAGGCTGTCGACCGGCCGCTGCCGGGTCTGGATCTCCATCCCCTGCCCGCGCAGCGCGACGAACTCGCCGCCGGTCTGGAAGTCGTAGTACAGGCCGTTGACGGTCCTGATATGGGGATCGCCGTCGTTGTAGCCGTCGTTGAGCGAGCCGTAGTGCAGCATCACGTTCGGCGAACCGGCGCCGAGGTTGCCCACGCCGGGCCATGACGGGGTCACGCCGAAGATGTTGGCGGCGTAGTAGACCGCGTTCCAGACCGCTGTCGGCGACGCCGCCGGATAGGTCTGCAGGTAACGCGCGGCCGCGCCGGCCACGTGCGGCGCCGCCATCGAGGTGCCGTTGATGGTGTTGGTGGCGGTGTTGCTGCCGATCCAGGCCGAGGTGATCGCGCTGCCGGGGGCGAACAGGTCCAGGCAGCTGCCGTAGTTCGAGAACCAGGAGCGGGTGTCGGTGTTGTCGACCGAGCCGACCGTGATCGCCACCGGCTCGCGCGCCGGCGAGAAGCCGCAGGCATTGGCGTTGCTGTTGCCGGCCGCGACGACCACGGTGATGCCGTTGATGTTGTGCAGGTTGGCCACCGCGGCGTCGACCGAGCTGTTGCCGCCGCCGCCCAGGCTCATGTTCACCACCGCCGGGCTGATGTGGTTGGCGGCGACCCAGTTGACGCCGGCGATGATCGTCGACCAGGGCGAACCGCCTGAGCAGGGGAACACCCGCACCGGGTGCAGGGTGACCTGCTTGGCAACGCCGTAGGTGGTGCCGCCGAGGGTGCCGGCAACGTGCGTTCCGTGCCCGTTGCAGTCGTTGACGCCGCCGCCGATGAAATCCGCGCCCAGCCCGACCCGGCCGGTGAACTCGGTGTGGCTGACGTTGAGACCGGAGTCGATCACGTAGGCATGAACGCCGGCCCCGGTGGTGTCGTAGGTGTAGAGCGTGTCCAGCGGCAGCAGTCGCCGGTCGATGCGATCGATGCCCCAGGTCGCGCCGGTCTGGATGGTGTCGAGCGTGGCGATGCCGTCCTCTTCGACATAGGCCACCCGCGGATCGGCCAGCAGCGCGGCGAGCGCGTTGTCGTTGGCCTTGACCACGAAACCGCGCAGCACGCGGTCGTAGCTGCGCACCAGACTGGCGCGATGCTGCGAGGCGATCGCCTTCGCCGCCACCGCGACCGGCTCGGCGCGGTTGGATTCTCCCGCCAGGCTCGCCGCCTGCGGTTTGAGCACCACGATGTACTGGCCGCGGATCGGGTTGTCGGTGGTGCGGAACTCGCCGGCGAACGCAGGCAAAGCGGCGCAGATCAGCGAGGCGCCGACAGCGACGGCGAGCGGAGTGATATGAAGTCGCATAGTACGTTCCTTGTCCATGGGTTGAATGACGATGCGGGCCGAACGGCCCCGTCGAGCACGGATCGCGCAATGGACAGCAAAGGCGATCCTGCGTGAAGCGATTCCCTTGCCTCACCTCCAGCGATCCGCGCCGCCAGCCTACGTCACCCCTGTGAGCGCACTGGTCATCGTCCGCGGCCGGGCCCTGCCCCAGCGCGTCCCCCGGTGCCCCGCTGCGCCAGCCTCCCGCGCCGGCGCCTTCACACGCCGTTCGCAGCCGGGCGTCGTCCACCCTGGCGCGACCCCGCAGACCGCGCCGGAACGGCGAGCCGCCCCCCGTGCGGGCGCCATGAGAGTCGGACGGCCCCCGCAAGGCGCGAGCGGGCCCATGGGGCCCCGGACACGAGGGCGCCCACAACGGACAGACCGGAAAGCCGGTCGGATGGCACAGGCCAGAAAGCGGGCAATAAAAAGCCCCGCGGGCAGGGGGGGCCGGCGGGGCTGGGTGGAACGGGACCTGGGGAGGGGTGCACCGTTCCGGGGGATCACTCCAGGGGAGGGGAGAGATCAGCGACAGGCGTTGCACCTGTCGCGAACTATATGACCACTTTCCGCATTGATGGTTCGTGAAGATCGGGGTTAATAATTTGTTGGATTCAGGGGCGATTCACCGAAATAAATCCGCTGAACGTGCGGGCAAATTCGGCACATCAATGGGCTTCTTCCCAGTTGTCGCCAATTCCGCAATCCACGACCAGCGGTACCCGCAATTCGGCCGCCGCCGACATGCGGCCGGAAACCTCCGCAACCAACGTTTCAACAAAGTTGGCCTCGACCTCGAACACCAGTTCGTCGTGGACCTGCAGGACCATCAGCGCCGGCGCCGCGCCCTTGCCGCCGGCCTGCCCGGACAGCCAGGCGTCGACGTCGATCATCGCCCGCTTGATGATGTCGGCGGCGGTGCCCTGCATCGGCGCATTGATCGCCGCGCGCTCGGCACCGGCCCGCAGGCCCTGGTTGCGCGCGTGGATCTGCTCCAGGTACAGGCGGCGGCCGAACACGGTCTCGACATAGCCCTGCTCGCGCGCCTGCTCGCGGGTGCGCTCCATGAAGTCGCGCACGCCCGGGTAGCGGCTGAAGTACAGCGCGATGTAATCCTGCGCCTCGCCGCGCGACACGCCCAGCTGCTTGGCCAGGCCGAACGCGCTCATGCCGTACATCAGCCCGAAGTTGATCGCCTTGGCCGCGCGCCGCTCATTACCGTCGACGGCGTCGATGGTCTTGCCGAACACCTCCGCGGCGGTCGCGCGGTGGATGTCGGCGCCGGAGGCGAAGGCGTTGACCAGGCCCTCGTCACCGGACAGGTGGGCCATGATCCGCAGCTCGATCTGCGAGTAGTCGCAGGCGACGATCTTGCGCCCCGGCGGGGCCACGAAGGCGGTGCGGATGCGGCGGCCGTCCTCGGTGCGGATCGGAATGTTCTGCAGGTTCGGGTCGCTGGACGCCAGCCGTCCGGTGGCGGCACCGGCCTGGTGGTAGCTGGTGTGCACGCGGCCGGTGTCGGGATTGACCATCTCCGGCAGCTTGTCGGTATAGGTGCTGCGCAGCTTGGCCAGGCCGCGGTACTCCAGGATCACCCGCGGCAGCTCGTGCTGGTCGGCGATCGCCTCCAGCGCCTCCTCGTTGGTGCTGGGCTGGCCCTTGGGCGTCTTCACCAGCGCCGGCAGCTTGAGCTCGTCGAACAGCAGCGCGCCCAACTGCTTGGGCGAGTCGAGGTTGAAGCTGCGCCCGGCCAGTTCGGTCGCCTTCTGCTGCGCGGCGAGCATGCGCCGGCCCAGCTTGGCCGACTGCCGGCGCAACTCGTCGCCGTCGACCATCACCCCGTTGGCCTCGATCCGCTCCAGCACCTTCACCAGCGGCATCTCGATGTCGCGGTAGACCCGCTCCAGGCTGTCCACCGCGGCCAGCTTCGGCGCCAGCACGCGGTGCAGGCGCAGGGTGACGTCGGCATCCTCGGCCGCATAGCCGGTGGCGTCGTCGAGCGCGACCTGCGAGAACGGAATCGCCTTGGCGCCCTTGCCGGCGACGTCGGCGTACTTGACGGTGTCGTAGCCCAGATAACGCTTGGCCAGCGAGTCCATGTCGTGGCGGCTCGCGGTGGCGTTGTAGACGAAGCTCTCCAGCATGGTGTCGTCGGCGTAGCCACGCACCTCCACGCCGTGGCGACGCAGCACGTGCAGGTCGTACTTGCCGTGCTGGCCGAGCTTGCGCCGCTGCGGATCGGACAGCAGCGGCCGCAGCGCATCGAGCACCGCGTCGCGGTCCAGCTGCGCCGGCGCGCCGGGGTAGTCGTGCGCCAGCGGGATGTAGCAGGCCGCGCCGGGCTCGGTGGAGAAACTCAGGCCGACCAGGTTGGCGCGCATCGGGTCGAGCGAGTCGGTCTCGCAGTCGAACGCGAACTCCTCGGCGGCCCGCAGCCGCCCGATCCAGTCGTCCAGCTGCGCCTGCGTGGTCACGCAGTCGTAGCTGCCGGCGGCGGCGAGGGCGGGATCGAGCTCGGCGTCGTCGGCGGCGGTCGTCCTGGCGTAGCCGGCCGCGGTATTGCGCATGCCGGCCTGCTCGGCGCGCGCCTGCTGCGCACCGTCCTGCTCCGGATCGGTCCCGCCGATCTCCTTCAGCGCCTGCTTGAAACCGTAGCGGGTGTACAGCGCGCGCAGGGCGTCGTTGTGGGCCTCGCGCAACGCCAGCGCGGCCGGACCCTGCTCCAGCTCGACGTCGGTCCTGATCGTGACCAGGGTGCGGTTCAGCGGCAGGCGGTCGAGCGCCTCGCGCAGGTTGTCGCCGATCTTGCCCTTGATCGCGCCGGCATGCGCGATCACGCCATCGAGGCTGTCGTACTCGGCCAGCCATTTGGCCGCGGTCTTGGGGCCGCACTTGTGCACGCCGGGCACGTTGTCGACCGTATCGCCCATCAGCGCGAGGTAGTCGACGATCTGACCGGGGCGGACCCCGAACTTGTCGATCACCGCCTGCTCGGAGTCCATCCGGCTGCCGCTCATGGTGTTGACCAGGGCGATGCCGCCGCCGTCGCCGTGCGGACGCACCAGCTGGGCGAAGTCCTTGTCGCTGGTGGAGATGGTCACGTCGATGCCGTCGCCGGCGGCCTGCACCGCGAGGGTGCCGATCACGTCGTCGGCCTCCACCCCCGGCACCCGCAGGATCGGCATGCCCAGCGCCTCGACGATCTCGCACATCGGCTGCACCTGGGCGCGCAGCTCGTCCGGCATCGGCGGCCGGTTGGCCTTGTACTCGGGGTACAGCTCGTCGCGGAAGGTCTTGCCGGGCGCGTCGACGACGAACGCAACGTAGTCGGGTTTCTCCTTCAGCGTCGCGCGCAGCATGTTGACCACGCCGAACAGGGCGCCGGTCGGCTCGCCGTCGTCGTTGCTCAGCGGCGGCAGGGCGTGGAAGGCTCGGTAGAGGTAGCTCGATCCGTCGATCAGGACCAGGCGGCGGGCGGTATCGTTCATGGCGTCGATTCTACGCTGCGCCCGTGGCGGCGACGGACGAGCGCGTCACTTCGCCTGCGCGGCGGGCGGCGTATGCTGGACGCAGCCGCGAACCGTGCGCGACCGTCCCGCCCGAAACCCAGCAATGCACCTGGAGCCCGCCATGCGCCCCGCCCTGCCCCTGCTTCTCGCCCTGTCGATGACCGCCTGCGCCAGCTTCGGCCCCGCCGCCGACGACCCGACCGCCGGCCTGGTCGACCCGCAGGTGATCCGCAGCGAACAACCCAACGGCGACGTCATCGAGGAATACCGCGTCAACGGCCGACTGCAGGTGGTCAAGGTGACCCCGGCGCGCGGCCCGGTCTACTACCTGCAGGACCGCGACGGCGACGGCCGGCCGGACGACGGCGCACCGGTCTCGCCGGTGCTGTGGAAGTTGTTCGAGTGGGATTGAAGCGCATCGGCTGAAAGCCGTCGCGGCGCCCCGCCGCGAGGCGCCGTCGGGGAGCGTGCCGATGAGGCGCGCGCCCAAAAAAAATGCCGACGCGATGCGCCGGCATTTTTCATGCGGCCGCCGGCATCGCCGGCGGCATCGCGGGACACCTTACAGCGCGGCGTCCTTGAGCTTCTTCAGCGGACGCACCTTCACCTTGACCGAAGCCGGCTTGGCGGCGAACCACTGCTCTTCCTTGGTGAACGGGTTGATGCCCTTGCGCCGGGGCTTGGCCGGCACCTTGACCGAGGTGATCTTCAGCAGGCCCGGCAGGGTGAACGCGCCGGCGCCCTTCTTGCTGATCGAACCGTGCACGGCATTCTCCAGCGACGCGAACACGGCGCGGACGTCCTTGGCGGCAACGCCGGTGGCCTCGGCGATGTGCGCGACCAGGGCCGACTTGCTCAGGACCTCCTTGATCGGCTTCGGCGCGGCCGGCTTGGCGGCGGCCTTCTTCGGTGCAGCTTTCTTTGCAGCTTTCTTTGCGGTTTTCTTGGTGGCCATGCGTGTCCCCTGATGGGTCGTCGTTGGATTTCTGATGTGTGCCTGCAGAGCCGGCACTCGGAATGTAGGGCATGCCCGCGGCTTCGCCAAGCGGTCAGGGGCAAAAAAAGCCTGAAAACAGGGTCCAATCGCGAAAAAGTCTGAAAAACCCCGCTCGCGGCCGGGGGTTTTCACTCACCGATCACGCGATCACGCCGGCTGCAGGTTCGCGTAGGCCAGCACCAGCCACTTGCTGCCGGCGCCCTCGAAGTTGACCTGGACCCGGGCGTGGGCGCCGCTGCCCTCGTAGTCGGTGACCGTGCCGAAGCCGAACTTGGGGTGGCTGACCGCTGAACCCAGCGGGATCGACGGCGACTCGATCGCGGCATGGCCGGAGTTGCGGCGCGCGCCGCCCGTGGCCATCGGCCGCGACACCTGCACCTTCGGCCGCACCTCGTGCAGCAGCGCCGGCGGGATCTCGCGCAGGAACCGCGACGGCATCCCGTACATGTCCATACCGTGGATGCGGCGGCTCTCGGCATAGCTGAGCACCAGCTTCTGGCGCGCACGGGTGATGCCCACGTAGGCCAGCCGGCGCTCCTCCTCCAGCCGGCCGTGCTCCTCGGTCGACTTGCCGCTGGGGAACAGACCCTCCTCCAGTCCGCCGAGGAACACCAGCGGAAACTCCAGGCCCTTGGCGCTGTGCAGGGTCATCAGCTGCACCCCGTCCTCGCCGGCCTGGGCCTGGCCCTCGCCGGCCTCCAGCGAGGCATAGCTGAGGAAGGCGACCAGCTCGGGCATCGCTTCGACATCCTCGTCGTCGTTGCGGCTGAAGCGCGAGGCCACCGAGACCAGCTCGTCGAGGTTCTCGGTGCGCGAATCCAGTTGCCCGCGCGACTCGTTGGCGTAGTGCTCACGCAGACCCGAGCGCGCCAGCACGTGGTCGATCTTCTCCGGCAGCGGCATCTCGGCCAGCTCGCGATCGAGGCCATCGACCAGCTGGACGAAGCCCGCCAGCGCGTTGCGCGCGCGCGCCGCCAGGCCGGTCTCGACGCTGATCCGCTGGGCCGCGTCCCACAGCGGGATGCGATCGGCGCGGGCGCGGCGGCGGACCTCGTCGAGGGTGCGCTCGCCGATGCCGCGTGCCGGCGTGTTGACTGAACGCTCGAACGCGGCATCGTCGGAGCGATTGGCGACCAGGCGCAGGTAGGCCAGGGTATCCTTGATCTCGGCGCGCTCGAAGAAGCGCAGCCCCCCGTACACCCGGTACGGCACCTGCTCGGCCAGCAGCGACTCCTCGAACACCCGCGACTGCGCGTTGCTGCGGTAGAGCACGGCGATCTCGCCATGGCTGCCGCCGTCGCGCACCCACTGCTTGATCCGCTCGACCACGAAGCGCGCCTCGTCGATCTCGTTGTAGGCCGCGTACAGGTCGATCGGCTCGCCCTGGCCGGTGTCGGTCCACAGTTTCTTGCCGAGACGGTCGGGGTTGTGCGCGATCACCGCGTTGGCGGCGTCGAGGATGTTGGCGCTGGAGCGGTAGTTCTGCTCCAGGCGGATGGTCTGCGCGCCGCTGCCGTCGCTGCCGCCGAAGTCCTTGAGGAAGCGCTGCATGTTCTCGACCTTGGCCCCGCGCCAGCCGTAGATCGACTGGTCGTCGTCGCCGACCACGAACACCTGGCCCTCGTCGCCGGCCAGCACCCGCACGAACGCGTACTGGATCGCATTGGTGTCCTGGAACTCGTCGACCAGGATCTGGCGGAAACGGTGGCGGTAGTGCGCCAGCAGCGCCGGGTTGTCGCGCAGCAGCTCGTGCGCGCGCAGCAGCAGCTCGGCGAAGTCGACCAGGCCGGCGCGGTCGCAGCGCTCCTGGTAGGCGGCGTAGACCCGGCGCATCACGTCGTTCCACTCGTCCTGCCCGCCCTGCAGGTGCTGCGGGCGCCGGCCCTCGTCCTTCTGGGCGTTGATCCACCACGCGATCTGCCGCGGCGGGAAACGCGAATCGTCGATCTCCAGCGCCTGCACGACGCGCTTGACCAGGCGCTGCTGGTCGTCCGAATCCAGCACCTGGAAGCCCTCCGGCAGCTTCGCTTCCTGCCAGTGCAGGCGCAGCAGGCGGTGGGCGAGGCCGTGGAAGGTGCCGATCCACATGCCGCGCGCGCCGCGCTCGAGCTGGTCGTCGACGCGCGCGCGCATCTCGCCGGCGGCCTTGTTGGTGAAGGTCACCGCGAGGATGCCGTGGGTCGGCACCCCGAACACTTCATTGAGCCAGGCGATGCGATGGGTCAGCACGCGGGTCTTGCCGGAGCCGGCGCCGGCGAGGACGAGATAGTGACCGGGAGGCGCGCTGACGGCCTCGCGCTGGGCCGGGTTCAGCCCGTCGAGCAGGTGGGAAACATCCATCGCGCCATTGTACGCTGCGCGCATGCGCACTCCCGCGCCTCCCGCCCGGACCGCTTCTGCCCGGATCGCCCCTGCCGCGCCGGCCCCGACCCGAGCGCGGGCCGCCGTCGCGCTTGTCCTGATGGCCGCATCCGCCCTGTTGCTGGCCGTCGCCAGCGCTTCCGCGGCGACACCGGCGCCCTCGGCGCGGACCCTGCGCTTCGGCGAGGCGCGGGTGCGCGTTGAGATCGTCGACACGGACCCGGCGCGCGCCGACGCGCTGCATGGATGGATCGCCGGGGTCGCCGACGCGGTCGAGGCGACCTTCGGGCGCTGGCCGTTGGCCCACTCGCGCATCCGCATCAGCGAAACCGATCGTGGCGGTGGCCGCAGCCCGGTGCCATGGGGGCAGACCTCGCGCCGCGACGGCCGGGTCGCGGTGCTGTTGTTCGTGCGTCGCGATGCCGACATCGACGCGCTGCGCGCGGACTGGACCGCCGCCCACGAGCTGGCCCACCTCTACCACCCCTATCTCGGCCGCGAGGGACGCTGGCTGGCCGAGGGCCTGGCCAGCTACTACCAGAACGTGGCGCGCGCCCGCGCCGGGATGATGGAGGCCGAGGCGGCCTGGCGCGCGCTCGACGCCGGTTTCGAGCGCG
>NZ_VICD02000144.1 GCF_006546735.2 Marilutibacter maris
GCGCGGCTGCGATTCACCGACCACGACGAGTGTTTCGCCGACGTCTGGCTCAGCCGTACCGGCGACGGCGGCTGGCGGATGGAGGCGCATCCGGTCGACGAGTTTCCCGGCGATGACCCGGCCCTGCTGCTGCCGTCGGCGCTGTCGGCCTCGTTGAAGGGACTGGCCCACGAACTGCGCAATCCGCTGGCCGGCCTCAAGGGCGCGGCGCAGTTGCTGTCGCGTCGCGTCGACGACGCCGAATCGCGCGAACTGGTGGGGCTGATCGAGGACGAGGTCGCGCGGCTGACCGGCCTGCTCGATCAGCTGTTGAGCCCGGCGCCGTCGCGGCCGCCGTCGCCGCTCAACATCCACGCCGTGCTCGAACGGGTGCTGCGGCTGGCCGAGAGCGATGCCGGCTGGGCGGTGCGCCTGCTGCGCGATTACGACCCCAGCCTGCCGGAACTGATGGGCGACGCCGATCGTCTGGTGCAGGCGGTCTGGAACCTGGTCCGCAACGCGATCGAGGCCGGCGCCACCCACGTGACCCTGCGCACCCGCGCCGAGCACGGCGTGCGCATCGGCGAGACCCTGCACCCGGTCGCGCTGAGGCTGGAGATCGTCGATGACGGCCGCGGCATTCCCGACGAGCTGGCCGAGCGCCTGTTCCTGCCGCTGGTCTCCGGCCGTGCCGAGGGCAGCGGGCTGGGCCTGGCGTTGGCCCAGCAGGTCGCCCGCGAGCATCGCGGTTCGCTGGCCTACCGTTCGCGTCCCGGACACACGGTGTTCACCCTGCTGTTGCCGATGCCGGCAGCGCCCGAGGCCGACGCCGGGGCGCCGGCCGATGCGCCGGAGGCGACGCCATGAGCTCGCGCGTCTGGGTGGTCGACGACGATCGCAGCGTGCGCTTCGTGCTGGCGGCGGCGTTGCGCCAGGCCGGGCACGCGACCGAGGACTTCGCCAGCGCCGCCGAAGCGCTGCGGGCGCTGGAACTGCACGGACCGCCGGATCTGCTGTTCACCGACGTGCGCATGCCCGGCGACGACGGTCTGGTCCTGCTGGACAGGCTCAAGCAGGCGCATCCGGCGCTGCCGGTGATCGTGATGAGCGCCTACACCGACGTGGCCAGCACCGCCGGCGCGTTCCGTGGCGGCGCCCACGAATTTTTGTCCAAGCCGTTCGATCTGGACGAAGCGGTGGCGCTGGCGGCGCAGGCGCTGGGCACCGCCGCGGACGAGGACGCGGCCGAACAGGCGCCGGAGGCCGGGGCCGGAACGGCCGGGGCCGATGCCCTGATCGGCGACACCCCGGCCATGCGTACCCTGTTCCGCGCGATCGGGCGGCTGGCGCAGGCGCCGCTGTCGGTGTTGATCACCGGCGAGACCGGCACCGGCAAGGAGCTGGTCGCCCGCGCCCTGCATCGCGAATCGCCGCGCGCGCAGCGGCCGTTCGTCGCGCTCAACACCGCGGCGATCCCGGCCGAGCTGCTGGAGAGCGAGCTGTTCGGCCACGAGGCCGGCGCCTTCACCGGTGCCGGCAAGCGCCATGTCGGCCGCTTCGAGCAGGCCAACGGCGGCACCCTGTTCCTCGACGAGATCGGCGACATGCCGCTGCCGCTGCAGACCCGGCTGTTGCGGGTGCTGGCCGAGGGCGAGTTCTTCCGGGTCGGCGGGCGCGAGCTGATCCGGGTCGACGTGCGGGTGATCGCGGCGACCCACCAGGCCCTGGATACCCTGGTCGCCGAGGGTCGCTTCCGCGCCGACCTGCTGCACCGGCTCGACGTCGTCCGCCTGCACCTGCCGCCGCTGCGCGAGCGGCGCGAGGACGTGCC
>NZ_VICD02000145.1 GCF_006546735.2 Marilutibacter maris
GCAGGCGCTGGCGAGGGGCGCCACGGTCGCCGAGGCCGCGGCCACCTCGGGCCACAGTCACCGCCATTTCATCGCCCGGTTCTCCGAGGCGGTCGGACTGGCGCCCAAGCGCTATGCGCGGGTGCGGCGTTTCCAGCACGCCCTGCATCGCCTCGCCGGCGGGGAGGCGCTGGCCGCGATCGCGCAGGCCGTCGGCTACAGCGACCAGGCCCACTTCCAGCGCGAGTTCCACGCCTTGGCCGGAGTGACGCCCCGGACGTTCCGCGCGGCGCGGCCGGTCCGTCCCCAGCACCTGCCGGTGAATGTTCCGCGTTCGGATCTTCCGCGTTGAGCCGGCGGGTCAATTTCCTTCAATACCCGGGCCCGATGCCGGCGGATGCTGGCAACCCGCATCCGACAGGAGTTCCGCCATGGCCGTACACGAACTGTTCGCCTACCTCTGTGTCGACGACGCCGAACGGGCGATCGCCTTCTATCGCGACGCCTTCGGCGCGACCGAGCTGTTCCGCCTGACCGAACCCGGCGGCCGCATCGGCCATGCCGAGGTCTCGCTGGGCGGCAACACCCTGATGCTGAGCGAGGAGTATCCGGAGTACGGCATCCGCCGCCCGGACCCGGACGCGGCGACCAGCGTGACCCTGCACATCCACGTGGACGATGCCGACGCGGTGGTCGAACGCGCGCTCGCCCACGGCGCCCATCTGGTGATGGCGCCCAAGGACATGTTCTACGGCGAGCGTTCCGGCGTCGTCCGCGACCCGTTCGGGCATCGCTGGAATATCGGCCACAGCATCGAGGAGGTCGCTCCGGAGGAGATGCAGCGGCGCTTCGAGCGGATCGGCGATCCCTGCTGAGCGGGGCTGGCGGCGCGAGTCGTCGCCTTGTCGCCCAGCGGGAGGGCCGCTCAGGGCAGGGTGGTGTCCGGCCCCGCCGGCGGCGGCTGCAGCAGCGCCGGCGGCAGCTGGCGGAACTCCTCGGCAAGCTTGCCGAGGAAGCCGCCCATCGCCGAGCTCTTGCGCCAGACCATCGCGATCCGCCGGTGCGGCGGATCGCTGTCGAACCGCAGCAGGCGGATGTCGGGCGAGGGCGGTACCGGCGGCTGCACCGCCAGCACCGGCAGCAGGGTGATGCCGACCCCGGAGGCGACCATCTGACGCAGGGTTTCCAGACTGGTCGCGCGGAAACCGTCGCGCTCGTCGGCGCCGGCCATGCGGCACACGTCCAGCGCCTGGTCGCGCAGGCAGTGGCCCTCTTCGAGCAACAGCAGGTGCAGCTCGTCGAGGTCGTGCAGGGCGAGTCGGCTGCGCGTCGCCATCGGGTGCTGGCGCGGCACCGCGAGCAGGAAGGGTTCGTCGAACAGCGGCTCGACGTGCAGTTGCTCGTCGTGGATCGGCAGCGCGAGCAGGCCGGCATCGAGACGGCCATCGCGCAGGCGGGCGAGGATCTGGTCGGTCTTCTCCTCGACCAGCAGCAGCTCCAGCCGCGGGAAACGCTCGCGCAGGTGCGGCACCACGTGCGGCAGCAGATAGGGGCCGAGGGTCGGGAACATGCCCAGCCGCACCGAGCCGGCCTCGGGATCCTGGCTGCGCCGTGCGATCTCGGACATCTGCTCGACCTCGGCGATCACCTTGCGGGCGCGCTCGGCGATCTCCAGTCCGATCGGGGTCAGCATGACCCGACGCGGCGCCCGCTCGACCAGGGCCACACCGAGCTCGTCCTCCAGCTTCTTGATCTGGGTCGACAGCGTCGGCTGGCTGACGAAGCTGGCGGCGGCGGCGCGACCGAAGTGCTTGTGCTCGGCCAGCGCCACCAGGTACTTGAGGTCACGCAGGTTCACGGCGGTCTTCCTCCCGGGCGCGCGCGGTGCGCGCCCTTCTCGACAATGACGGGGTCCGTCCGGGAGAGCGGACCCCGCGGGTCATGCGACGGCGGCTTCGGTCAGCGCCTGCGTCGCCGCGGATTCGACCGGCGCCGAGCTGCGGATCAGGTGGTCGAAGGCGCTCAGCGCCGCGGTCGAGCCGGCGCCCATCGCGATCACGATCTGCTTGTACGGCACCGTGGTGGCGTCGCCGGCGGCGAACACGCCCGGGACGCTGGTCTGGCCGCGTTCGTCGATCACGATCTCGCCGCGCGGCGACAGTTCCAGCGTGCCCTTCAGCCACTCGGTGTTGGGCAGCAGCCCGATCTGTACGAACACGCCTTCCAGCTCCAGCCGGTTCAGGTCGCCGCTGTCGCGGTCCTTGTAGCTCAGGCCGGATACCTTCTGGCCGTCGCCGAGGACCTCGGTGGTCTGCGCGCTGACGATCACGTCGACGTTCGGCAGGCTGCGCAGCTTGCGCTGCAGGACCTCGTCGGCGCGCAGCTTCGCGTCGAACTCGATCAGGGTGACATGGGCGACGATGCCGGCGAGGTCGATCGCGGCCTCGACGCCGGAATTGCCACCGCCGATCACCGCGACCCGCTTGCCCTTGAACAGGGGGCCGTCGCAGTGCGGGCAGTAGGCCACGCCCTTGTTGCGGTACTGGTCCTCGCCGGGCACGCCCATCTGCCGCCAGCGCGCGCCGGTGGACAGGACCACCGAGCGCGACTTCAGCGACGGGCCCGGTTCGCCATCGGCGCCGGCCAGTCGCACTTCGATCAGGCCGCCCGGTTCCGTCGCCGGCACCAGCGCGGTCGCGCGCTGCAGGTTCATCACATCGACATCGTACTCGCGCACGTGCTGCTCCAGCGCGGCGGCGAGCTTGGGACCCTCGGTGTACGGCACCGAGATGAAGTTCTCGATCGCCATCGTGTCCAGCACCTGGCCGCCGAAGCGCTCGGCGGCGACGCCGGTGCGGATGCCCTTGCGGGCGGCGTAGACCGCGGCCGCGGCGCCTGCGGGGCCGCCACCGATCACCAGCACGTCGAAGGCGTCCTTGGCCTTGATCTGCTCGGCGGCGCGGGCGGCGGCGCCGGTGTCGATCTTCGCGAGGATCTGCTCGACCGTCATCCGGCCCTGGTCGAAGGGCTCGCCGTTGAGCAGCACGGTCGGCACCGACATGATCTGGCGGGCCTCGACCTCGTCCTGGAACAGCGCACCGTCGATCGAGACGTGCCGGATCCTGGGGTTGATCACGCTGATCGCGTTCAGCGCCTGAACGGTGTCCGGGCAGTTCTGGCAGGACAGCGAGAAATAGGTCTCGAACTGGAACTCTCCCTCGATCGCGCGGATCTGCGCGACGACCTCGTCCGACAGCTTCGGCGGATGGCCGCCGACCTGCAGCAGCGCCAGCACCAGCGAGGTGAACTCGTGACCCATCGGCAGGCCGGCGAAGCGGACTTCGATGTCGGTGCCGGCGCGGCGGATCGCGAACGAGGGGCGGCGTGCGTCGTCGTCGGCGCGCGAGCAGGTGACCTTGTCCGACAGTCCGGCGATGTCGCGCAGCAGCGCGTCGAGTTCCTGCGATTTGGCGCCGTCGTCGAGCGAGGCGACCAGCTCGATCGGGTGGGTGACCTTCTCGAGGTAAGCCTTCAACTGGGTCTTGAGTGCGGCGTCGAGCATGACAACGGCTCCGGGAGCAGAGGGGGGAGGGGAATGCCGCGCGTCCGGGAGGGAGAGAGAGGGGGATCGCCCGGACGCGGCGGACATTCGTCGAACGTGGACGCCGCCGAACCGCTGGCGTCCGGGTGGGCGGCCCGGCGGGGGAGTGCCGGGCCGCTCCGTGCGGCACTTCGGGTTGCCGCGTCGCCCGAGGGCGAGAAGACGGGCGGCGCGCGATCGCGTCGCCGCCCGGGTACTGCGTGGATCTACTGCGGTATTGCGATCGCGTCGCGAACGACGCGGTGGACCGGCGCGGGTCCGGTCGGATCGTGCCGACTCAAACCGTGCCGACTCAGATCTTGCCGACTCAGATCTTGCCGACCAGGTCCAGCGACGGCGCCAGGGTCTTCTCGCCTTCCTTCCACTTGGCCGGGCAGACCTCGTTCGGGTTGGCGGCGACGTACTGGGCGGCCTTCAGCTTGCGCAGGGTCTCGGAGATGTCGCGGGCGATCGCGTTGTCGTGGATCTCCAGGGTCTTGATCACGCCTTCCGGGTTGACGATGAAGGTGCCGCGCAGGGCCAGGCCTTCCTCTTCGATGTGCACGCCGAAGGCGCGGGTCAGCTGGTGGGTCGGGTCGCCGACCAGCGGGAACTGGGCCTTGCCGACCGCCGGCGAGGTCTCGTGCCAGACCTTGTGCGAGAAGTGGGTGTCGGTGGTGACGATGTAGACCTCGGCACCGGCCTTCTGGAACTCGGCGTAGTTCTCGGCGGCGTCCTCGACCTCGGTCGGGCAGTTGAAGGTGAAGGCGGCCGGCATGAAGATCAGGACCGACCACTTGCCCTTGAGGCTGGCGTCGGTGACTTCGACGAACTCCCCGGCCTGGAACGCGGTGGCCTTGAACGGCTGGACTTCAGTGTTGATAAGCGACATCAGGATCAATCCTCATGGTCTGTGGGGTGGGTCGTGTGCGACCGGCGGGGGCCGGATCGCGATAGGGAGAGCTTAGGGATCGGCTATTAATCAATCAAGTTGATTGATCGAATTGAACCAATAGCTATAATCTATTAATCCGATTCGCAGGCCGATGCGGCAGCGCCGCCGCCCTCATCCTCCCTGCTCCAGGTGAAGCGTCTGCGTCACCGCAGCCGGCCCCGGGCGGGCGGTAGGATGTGCGCCCGATCCGATTCGATCCGCGAACACGCCCCGCATGCCCCGTATCGACGAACTGCTGCGCGCCGCCCGCGCCGACACCGAGCCCGGCGACGCCGAGGCGTTGATGGCGCATGCGCTCGGGCGTCCGGCCAGCTGGTTGTACGCGCATGGCGACGACGAGCCGGCGGCCGAGGCGCAGGCGGCGTTCGAGGCCCTGCTCGCGCGCCGCCGGGCCGGCGAGCCGGTGGCCTACCTGACCGGACGGCGCGGGTTCTGGCGCTTCGAGCTGCGGGTCACCGCGGACACCCTGATCCCGCGTCCGGAAACCGAACGGCTGGTCGAACTGGCGCTGGAACGGCTGCCGGCCGACGCCGATCTGGCGGTGGCCGACCTGGGCACCGGCAGCGGCGCGATCGCGCTGGCGCTGGCGCTGGAGCGGCCACGGGCGCGGGTCGACGCGGTCGACGCCAGCGCCGCCGCGCTTGCGGTGGCCCGAGACAATGCCGCCGAGCTGGCCGTGGGCAACGTGCGTTTCCATCACGGCAGCTGGTTCGCGCCGTTGGCGGGCCGTCGCTACGATCTGATCGCGAGCAACCCGCCCTACATCGCCGACCACGACCCGCACCTGCGCCGAGGCGATCTTCGCGCCGAACCGCTGACCGCGCTGGCGTCCGGCCCCGACGGTCTGGACGCGATCCGCGAGATCGCCGCCGGCGCCGGCGTCTGCCTCGAGCCCGGCGGCTGGCTGTTGATCGAACACGGCTGGGAGCAGGGCGAGGCGGTGCGCGCAATCCTCTCCGCCGCCGGCCTGGTCGAGGTCGCGACCGCGCAGGACCTGGAGCGACGCGACCGGGTCACGTTCGGCCGCCGCGCGAGCGGTGAAGACGTCCTTTAACCTGCAGCCGCTACACTTGCGCGACCTGCAAAGCGAGACCCTGCATGCGCAAGCTCTACCCCGAGATCGAGCCCTTCAACTCCGGCAAGCTCGAAGTCGACGACCGCCATACGCTCTACTTCGAGGAGTGCGGCAATCCCGACGGCAAGCCCGTCGTCATTCTCCACGGCGGCCCGGGCGGCGGCTGCAGCGCCAAGATGCGCCGCTTCCACGACCCGTCCAAGTACCGCATCGTGCTGTTCGACCAGCGCGGCTCCGGCCGCTCGACGCCGCATGCGGACCTGGTCGACAACACCACCTGGGAACTGGTCGAGGACATCGAGAAGCTGCGCAGCCGGCTCGGCATCGACCGCTGGCAGGTGTTCGGCGGATCCTGGGGCTCGACCCTGGCCCTGGCCTACGCCGAGAAGCATCCCAAGCGCGTCACCGAGCTGGTGCTGCGCGGCATCTTCATGCTGCGTCGCTGGGAGCTGGAATGGTTCTACCAGGAAGGCGCGTCGCGGCTGTTCCCGGAAGCCTGGGATCGCTACGTCGCGGCGATCCCGACGGTCGAGCGCCACGACCTGATCTCGGCGTTCCATCGCCGCCTGACCTCCGAGGACGAGGCGACCCGCCTGGCCGCGGCCAAGGCCTGGAGCGTGTGGGAAGGCGCGACCAGCTTCCTGCACGTCGACGACGACTTCGCCTCCAGCCACGAGGATCCGCACTTCGCGCTGGCATTCGCGCGGATCGAGAACCACTACTTCGTCAACAGCGGCTTCTTCGAGGTCGACGACCAGTTGCTGCGCGACGCCGGAAAGATCGCCGACATTCCCGGCGTGATCGTCCACGGCCGCTACGACGTGGTCTGTCCGGTCCAGAACGCCTGGGACCTGCACAAGGCCTGGCCCAAGGCCGAGCTGGTGATCACCCCGGCCTCGGGCCACTCGGCGTTCGAGGAAGAGAACATCGACGCCCTGGTCGCGGCGACCGATCGCTTCGCCTGAGGCGCGCGAGGCATCCGATGAAAGAGCCCGGCCCTGGCCGGGCTCTTTCGTTTCCGTGCCCGACGTCAGTAGCGGGCGCGGATGGTCACCCGCGCGACCGGGTTGCGCCAGTCGCGTTCAGCGGCATCGAAGTCGCCGATGCCGTGGATGCCGTTGTGGGTGTGCACGAAACCCTCGGCACCGGCCTCCGGCGCGCCGCTGCCGCCCGGTCCGTTGCACTCGGGATAGTCCGGTCCCGGAATCGAGGCGCAGGACTCGTCGTTGGGTTCGCTGCCGGCGTCGTAGGCGTACAGGGTGTAGCTGACCGAACGCCCGGGCGCGGGCAGACGCGCTGCGTCCAGTCCCACGAAGCCGTCGTTGGTCGGGATCATCATCGCGGCCAGGCTGATCCGGTAGCCGGGCGTCGGCGCGTCGATCGCGATCGCGGTTTTCTGCCCGGGCGCGGTCAGGCCATCGCCGCGCGCGGTCGCGCTCACCCCCCGGGTGGCGTCGAGCCGGTCGGACAGCGGCACCGGGTTGCCGGTTTCGGCCAGCGTCGCCAGTTCGGGCAGGGCCGGGGCGCCGGGCTCGAATACATCGACCGACGGATGATGGATCGCCACCAGCAGCGGCGTGAACTGTTGCGCGCGGGTCAGGTTCACGACCTCGACCTGGTAGTGGATGCCGCCGTGGTGACGGCCGTGCTGGGGGCCGCGCGAAGCTGCCGGCAGGCTGGTGGCCAGTGCGACCGCGGCGATGCCGATGGCCGCGATCCTGCAGTGGAACGTGTTGCGGAACTTGCTCATGAAGGGTTCCTCCGTCCGGATGGGAACGGCCGGCGTCGGCGCCGGCAGGACGCGCGCGGCTCGTGGGGGACGGGGGAACCGCGGGCGCCACTGGCCCGCTACGCAGGACGGTGGCGAAGGTTACGTCCGGCTGTCGCCATTACCGGCGTGTCGTTTGCATGCCTGCATGTGGGCACGGAGCGAACCCTCCCGCAAGAGTCCTTTGGCGATCTTTGTTTCGAGAGTCTGTCAGGAAGCCCCTCCAGTGGAGCGGCCATCGCCGTCGCTTGTCCGCCTCTGTCCGGGCGATACGAAGTTGAAGTTAAGGAATGAGTGCCCGGAGATCTCAATCCATGAGAGTGGGGTACGGCATTCTCGGTCTATTGCCAGCGGGCTCTCCAGGGCGGTCGGTGCTTGCGGTTCAACACGTGTCTTGCGTTGGCATCAGGTCGTGCAAGAGGTTCCATGGCTTGCATGGCTGTGAAGCTGATGATATGACTCGCGTCACACTTCGAGTTTTAAGTTGGAGTGTGTCAGGAAGCGGGATTCTAGGGAATGCGGCCGGTCGTGGCTGCAACGGAAGGAATTGAGCCGAATGAAAATCAGGCAATGGACCTTGGCCGCCATGCTGTTGACGGTCGCGGGAGCGGGCTCCGCGCAGGAACAGGGCAAGGCGCTCTGGGAGGAGTACGACAAGCTGATCGACAAGCGCTCGGCGATCACCGCGCTGGGCCCGGACCTGTTCGGCGACAACGTCGACCTCTACACCGGTAACTTGTCGTTCTCGGCCACCGACGTCAGCGTGCCTGGTAACAATGCGCTGCCGGTTGCGGTGGGGCGCCGCTACGGCATCGACAATCACAGCGTCGGCCATCCGGGTGTCGACGGTTACGACCTGGCGTTCGCGGACTGGGACCTGGACGTGCCGAAGATCAGCGGCGTGTTCGCGACCACCTGGCACGACCAGCGTTGCAGTGGCGCTGCGCAGCCGCCAGCGGTACAGGTCAGCGACAAGTACTTCCAGCCCAACGACTATTGGCAAGGCCACAACGCCAGCCTGCCCGGGGGCGGCGAAATGCTGATCGGCAGCGCTTCGACCACCCGCCCGGCGAACGGCGGTCCCTGGCGCTGGACCACCGATGGCCAGACCTGGTTCAGCTGCTTGGCGACGATCAAGAACGGTAGCGGCGAGGGCTTCCTCGCGACCACCGCGGACGGCACCCGCTACTGGTTCGACTGGATGGCACAACATGCCGAAACCCCGCTGAGGGACAAGAACAACAGCGGGTTGACGATCTACCTGCCGCGGCGCAGGAACGTGCTGTATGCGACCCGGGTCGAGGACCGCTTCGGCAACTGGGTCACCTACACCTACACCAATGCCTACAACGCGCGGACGCGCCTGACCGCGATCAATGCCAGCGACGGCCGCGCGATTACCCTGGGCTACAACGGCGATGGCCATATCGCCAGCATCAACGATGGCTCCAGGACCTGGCGGTACGAGTATGCCTACGTCGGTAGCGGCCAGTTGAAGAGCACGCTCACCGCCGTGGTACTGCCCGACGACAGCCGCTGGGCAATCGACTTCGTCGATTTCAGCGAAGCCGGCTTCGGCTACCACAAGAGCCGGGAGCCCGGAGATTTCTATCGCAGTTGCTTCGATCCCGGCGATGCGGTGAATGCGACCCCTATTGTCGGCAGTATCACCCATCCGGCCGGCGCCACTGGCGTCTTTACCATGTCGGTCCTCCGGCATGGCCGCTCCAACGTGCCAGCACTGTGCGGCGGTTACTCCCTGCCGGACAACGATCCCAACGACGATGTCGCCTACTACCCGATTAACTGGGATGCCTACACGCTGAGCCGCAAGCAGGTCAGTGGGCCGGGGCTGGATACCAACACCTGGAACTACGCCTACTTCAGCGACATCTCGTGGTCCTACCCGCCAAGCGGAGGCGGATATCCGGTCTGCCAGAACCAGAACGGTTGCGAAGCACCGGTATGCACCGACGACAGCTGCGCCGGCACCAAGGTGACGACGGTGACCGCGCCGGACGGCAGCTGGACCCGCTACACCTTCGGCAACAGCTACCGCTACAACGAAGGCAAGATGCTGCGGTTGCAGAAGGGTTC
>NZ_VICD02000146.1 GCF_006546735.2 Marilutibacter maris
CATCTACGCCGCGCGAGGCGCTCTCGACGAGACCCAGGCACGCCCACGGCTCGCCCAGTTGCCGCCTCCGGACGGCCTGGTCGGCGTCGACGCCGCGGCCGAGCTGCTGGCAACGGCCATCGCCCAGGATCGTCACATCGTGGTGGTCGGGGATTTCGACTGCGACGGCGCCACCGCCTGCGCGCTGGGCGTGCGCGGCCTGCGCATGCTCGGTGCGCGCCGGGTCTCGCACGCGGTACCCAACCGGATCGTCCACGGTTACGGGTTGTCGCCGGCGCTGGTCGACGAGCTTGCCGCGCTGCAGCCCGACCTGCTGGTCACCGTCGATCACGGCATCGCCTGCCACGCCGGCATCGCCGCGGCCAAGGCGCGCGGCTGGCAGGTCCTGGTCACCGATCACCACCTGCCCGGCGAGACCCTGCCGGCGGCCGACGTGATCGTCGATCCCAACCAGCCCGGCGACCGTTTTCCCGGCAAGATGCTGGCCGGGGTCGGGGTGATGTTCTACGTGTTGCTGGCGCTGCGCCGGCACCTTCACGACCGTCGCGACAGCGATGCGCGGGCGCGTCCGGATCTGACCGCGCTGCTGGACCTGGTCGCGGTCGGTACCGTTGCCGACCTGGTGCCGCTGGACGCCTGCAACCGCGCCCTGGTCGCGGCCGGTTTGCGGCAGTTGCACGCGGGGCGGGGCTGCGCCGGGCTGCAGGCGCTGATCGAGGTGTCCAACCGCGACGCCGCACGCCTGACCGCCGCCGACATCGGTTTCGCGGTCGGTCCGCGGCTGAACGCCGCCGGCCGCCTGGAGGACATGTCGCTGGGCATCGAGTGCCTGTTGACCGACGATCCGCGCCAGGCCCGCGAGATCGCCGCGACCCTGAACGAGATCAACGGCGAGCGTCGCGCGGTCCAGCAGCAGATGACCGACGAGGCCGAGGCCGCCGTGGCCCGGGTCGCGCTGGCCGGCGAACCGCCGCTGGCGGTCTGCCTGCACGATCCTCAGTGGCACCCCGGGGTGGTCGGCCTGGTCGCCTCCAAGTTGAAGGAGCGCCTGCACCGGCCGGTGATCGCGTTCGCGCCGGCCGAGCCGGGCAGCGACGCGCTGCGCGGTTCGGCGCGCTCGATTCCCGGCTTCCATATCCGCGATGCGCTGGCGGCGGTCGACGCGCGCCATCCCGGCCTGGTCGAGCGTTTCGGCGGCCATGCGATGGCGGCCGGCCTGTCGTTGCCGATGGCGCGACTGGAGGCGTTCCGCGACGCGTTCGCGCGGGTCGCCGCCGAGACTCTGGGCCCGGAGTTGCTGCAGGCCGTGGTGCTCAGCGACGGCGACCTGGCGGCGGACGAGTTCACCCGCGTCAATGCCGAGGCCCTGCGCGACGGCGGGCCGTGGGGGCAGGGCTTCCCCGAGCCCCAGTTCGATGGCGAATTCGACGTGCTTGGCTGGCGGGTGGTCGGCGAGCGTCACCTGAAGCTGGAGCTCGGCCATGGCCGCCAGCGCCTGAATGCCATCCACTTCGGCAGCTGGGACGGGCAGGCGCCGACCGGCCGCGTGCGCATCGCCTATCGGCTCGAGCCCGACGACTACCGTGGCGGCGACGCGGTGCAGCTGGTGGTGGTGCATCGCGAAGCGGTCTGAGTCGGGCGCGGCTGGCGCCCGCGTGACCCCGGCCCGCACACGGCGGCCGGCGACGGCGATTGCCTGTTAGAATCGACGGTCTTTTTTCAGGTGGTGGTGGTTCATGATCGAACTGAATCCCGTCCGCCAGCGCGTCGCCGACCTGCAGGGTCGGCTGGATGCGCTGAGGGGGTATCTTTGACTTCGACAGCAAGGTCGAACGTCTCGAGGAAGTAAACCGGGAGCTGGAAAGTCCCGATATCTGGAACGACGCCGAGCGCGCCCAGGCGCTGGGTCGCGAGCGCGCCTCGCTGGAGAAGGTCGTGCTCGGCAGCCGGCGCCTGAACGAAGGCCTGGCCGGCGCGCTCGAGCTGCTGGAGCTGGCCGAGATGGAGGACGACGAGGACACCGCGCTGGCGGTGGTCGTCGACATCGACGGCTACCAGCGCGACGTCGAGCAGCTCGAGTTCCAGCGCATGTTCAGCGGCAAGATGGACGGCGCCGCGGCGTTCGTCGACATCCAGGCCGGCGCCGGCGGCACCGAGGCGCAGGACTGGGCCGAGATGCTGCTGCGCATGTACCTGCGCTGGGCCGAGTCCCGCGGCTGGAAGACCGAGCTGATGGAGGTCTCCGGCGGCGAGGTCGCGGGCATCAAGTCGGCCACGTTCCGGGTCGAGGGCGATTTCGCCTACGGCTGGATGAAGACCGAGACCGGCGTCCACCGCCTGGTCCGCAAGTCGCCGTTCGACTCCGACAACCGCCGCCACACCAGCTTCACCTCGGTGTTCGTGTCCCCCGAAGTCGACGACAACATCGACATCGAGATCAATCCGGCCGACCTGAAGACCGACGTCTACCGGTCCTCCGGCGCCGGCGGCCAGCACGTCAACAAGACCGAGTCGGCGGTGCGCATCACCCACGTGCCCAGCGGCATCGTGGTGGCGTGCCAGAACGGCCGTAGCCAGCACCAGAATCGCGACACCGCGATGAAGATGCTGGCGGCCAAGCTGTACGAGCTGGAGATCCAGAAGCGCAACGCCGAGCGCGACGCGGTCGAGGCGACCAAGTCCGACATCGGCTGGGGCAGCCAGATCCGCAACTACGTGCTCGACCAGAGCCGGATCAAGGACCTGCGCACCGGCGTCGAACGCAGCGACACCCAGAAGGTGCTCGATGGCGATCTCGACGACTTCGTCGAGGCCAGCCTCAAGGCCGGCCTGGAGGTCGGCGCCAAACGCGCCGACGCCGTCTGAGGGACGGGACCGGCGCCGCATCCGGTCCCGCCCGTTATCCTCCGGGCTTGCCCGTTCCTTTCTTTTCTTTCCTTGACCCCCGATCGCGAATCCCATGACCGACAAGACGCACGAGCCGCCCACCCACGCCGACGAGAACTTCCTGATCGCCGAGCGTCGGAGCAAACTCGCGGCGCTGCGCGAGAAGGGCGGGGCATTCCCCAACGACTTCCGCCGCGAGGACCATGCCGGCGACCTGCAGGCCGAGTACGCCGACGCCGAGCGCTGGACCGCCGAGGCGCTGGAGGCCGATGGCCGCCGGGTCGCGGTGGCCGGCCGGATCCTGCTCAAGCGGGTGATGGGCAAGGCCAGCTTCGTGCAGATCCAGGACGAGTCCGGCCGCATCCAGTTGTTCCTGCAGGCCAACGCGCTGGGTGAGGCCTACGACGCGTTCAAGGGCTGGGACGTGGGCGACATCGTCGCCGCGCGCGGCGGGCTGACCCGCACCCGCACCGGCGAGCTGTCGGTCAAGGCGACCGAGCTGCGGTTGCTGACCAAGTCGCTGCGTCCGCTGCCGGACAAGTTCCACGGCCTCGCCGACGTCGAGCAGCGCTACCGCCAGCGCTATGTCGATCTGATCGTGTCGCCGGAGGCGCGCGAGGTGTTCGTCAAGCGTTCGCGGATCATCCGCGCGATCCGCGAGTGGCTGGACAGCCGTCGCTTCCTCGAGGTCGAGACGCCGATGATGCACTACATCCCCGGCGGCGCCGCGGCCAAGCCGTTCGTGACCCATCACAATGCGCTCGACCTGGAGTTGTTCCTGCGCGTGGCGCCGGAGCTGTACCTCAAGCGCCTGGTCGTCGGCGGTCTGGAGCGGGTCTACGAGATCAACCGCAATTTCCGCAACGAGGGTGTGTCGACCCGGCACAATCCCGAGTTCACCATGCTCGAGCTGTACGAGGCCTACGCCACCTACAACGAGATCATGGACCTGACCGAGAACCTGATCCGCGATGTCGCCGTCGCGGTGCTGGACACAACCACGATGGAGTGGGACGGCGCCAGGATCGATCTGGGCCCGGCCTTCAAGCGCTGGCGGCTGGAGGAGGCGGTGCGCGAGATGAATCCCGAGATCAGCGTCGCCGACTGCCGCGACCGCGAGGCGCTGGCCGCGCATTGCCTGCGACTGGGGGTGGCGGCCAAGCCGTCCTACGGCTGGGGCAAGCTGTTGCTGGAGATCTTCGAGAAGACCGTCGAGGACAAGCTGGAGCAGCCGACCTTCATCACCCACTATCCGGTCGAGGTCTCGCCGCTGGCCCGCGAAAGCGACAGCGAGCCGGGCATCACCGACCGCTTCGAGCTGTTCGTCAACGGCAAGGAGCTGGCCAACGGCTTCTCCGAGCTGAACGACCCCGAGGACCAGGCCGCGCGCTTCCGCGCCCAGGTCGAGCAGAAGGAGGGCGGCGACGACGAGGCCATGCATTACGACGCCGACTACATCCGGGCGCTGGAGGTCGGGTTGCCGCCGACCGGCGGGCTCGGCGTCGGCGTCGATCGGCTGGTGATGCTGATGACCGGATCGGCCTCGATCCGTGACGTGCTGCTGTTTCCGTACATGCGTCCGGAATCGGCGGCTTGATTCGTTCTTAACACTTTCGGGGCCGCCAATGGCCCCGACCATGGAAGGGTGGTTGGATCAGGCGTAAGCTGCCAAGCGTGGCAAAGGCGGGGTATGCTGCCGACATAGCCACCCAACAGGTGACGTTGCATGCAGGGACCAGTGTGAACGTTGTCATCGTTGACGACCAGACATCGGCGCGCACGATGTTGCGCCATATCATCGAGGACATTGCGCCGGAGCTGAAGGTGCATGATTTCGGTGAGGCCGAGAGCGGTCTGGAATGGTGTGAGAACAACCATCCAGATCTGCTGTTGCTCGATTACCGGATGCCGGGAATCGACGGGCTGGAGTTTGCCCGTCGTTTCCGTCGTCGACCGCTGCACCGGGACATTCCGATCATCCTGGTGACCGTGGTCGGCGACGAGCCGATCCGCCAGGCGGCGCTGGATGCCGGCGTGATCGATTTCCTGGTCAAGCCGGTACGTCCGCGCGAATTGCGCGCCCGCTGCCGCAACCTGCTGCAGTTGCGCCAGCAGTCCGAGAGCGTCAAGCAGCGGGCGATGTCGCTGGAACAGCGGCTGCTGTCGAGCATGCACGAGGTCGAGGAGCGCGAGCGCGAGACCCTGCAGCGGCTGGCGCGCGCGATCGAGTACCGCGACCGCGGCACCAGCGTCTATCTGGAGCGGATGTCGCACGTCGCCGGACTGATCGCCGAACAGCTGGGCATGTTCGAGGACGAGGTGCGGATGATCGAGATGGCCGCACCGCTGCACGACATCGGCAAGATCGCGATCCCGGACGCGGTGCTGCTCAAGCCCGGCCCGCTGAGCGAGGACGAGATGGACATCATGCGCCGGCATCCGGTGATCGGACAGGAGCTGCTCAGCGGCAGCCAGAACCGTTTCATCCAGACCGCGGCCACCATCGCCCTGCGCCATCACGAGCGCTACGACGGCAGCGGCTATCCGGACGGCCAGGTCGGCGAGGAGATTCCGATCGAAGCGCGCATCGTCGCCGTCGCCGACGTGTTCGACGCGCTGATCTCGCCGCGGCCGTACAAGGAGCCGTGGGGAATCGACGTCGCCCTGGAGTACCTGATGGCCGAACGCGGCCGTCTGTTCGACCCGACCTGCGTGGACGCACTGATGCGTAGTCGTGCGCGGCTGGACGAGATCTGCAAGCGCTACGCCGCCGGCTCGGTGCGACCAGGACTGCCGTGACCGGCATGGCCGGCATCCTTTCCAGCTTCAAGCAGCGTCTGTCCGGACGACCGGACAGCGAGCATGCGCAGGACCTGGTGCGCATCGCGATCACCGCGTTGTTCATCAGCTATCTGGGATGGCGGCATGTCCGCCTGGATACCGGCGACACCCTGCCACTGACCTGGCTGATCCTGGTCGGCGAATTGATCGTCGCTCTGGGGCTGCTCGCGGCGATCCTGTGGCGGCCCGGCGTTTCCCATGTGCGCCGCTGGATCGGCATGCTGACCGACTACGCGGCGATGGGCACGATCATGTGCATCGAGGGCGAGCCGGCCGCGCCGCTGTACGCGGTCTACCTGTGGGTGACCATCGGCAACGGCATGCGCTACGGACATCGCTATCTGCGTATCGCCACCGCGCTGGCCAGCGCGTCGTTCCTGGCGGTGATCCAGGTATCTTCGTATTGGCACAGCAATCCCTACCTGTCCTGGGGCCTGCTGCTCGGTCTGTGCGCGGTGCCGCTGTACTTCGATTCGCTGCTGCAGGCGCTGACCCGTGCGGTCGAGGAAGCGCGGCGCGCCAACGAGGCCAAGAGCAAGTTCCTGGCCAACATGAGCCATGAGTTCCGTACCCCGCTCAACGGCCTGGCGGGCATGTCCGAGCTGCTTGCGACGACACGGTTGGATGCCGAGCAGCGCGAGTGCGTCGACACCATCCAGGCGTCCACCCGCAGTCTCCTGGCGCTGGTCGAGGACGTGCTCGACATCTCCGCGATCGAGGCGGGCAAGGTCAAGCTCGACCAGAGCGAATTCGTGCTTTCGGAGGTCATCAACAGCGTCGGTCTGATCCTGCAGCAACAGGCCCGCAACAAGCACCTGCGCTACGAGGTCTCGGTCGCCCCCGACGTTCCGCTCGCGCTATGCGGCGACGCCGGCCACCTGGGCCAGGTGCTGCTGAACCTGGTCGGCAATGCGGTCAAGTTCACCGACCACGGCTATGTGAGGCTGGAAGTCGTTCGCGTGGGCGGCGAGCCGGGCTGGACGCGGTTGCGCTTCAACATCACCGATACCGGTATCGGCATTCCCGAGGCGACCCGGCAGCGCCTGTTCGAAGCCTTCGAGCAGGCGGACGTCGGTCTGGCGCGCCGTCATGGCGGTACCGGCCTGGGCACCACCATCGCCAAGGGCCTGACCGAGGCGATGGGCGGCAGCATCGGCTTCGAAAGCACCGAGGGGCAGGGCAGCCGGTTCTGGGTCGAGGTGCCGTTTGCGCTGCCGAGCAGGACCGCCCGGCCGGTGGCTCCGGTCGACGCCGAGCCCGAGCCGGTCGCGGAGGTGTCCGATTCCCAGGGCAACGTGATCGCCTTCAGCGACCCGTTCCTGCGCCACCGGGCCCGTGTCCGCAGCCTGTCGATCCTGATCGCCGACGATCACGCCGCCAATCGCAGCGTGCTGCAGCGACTGCTGGAGAAGGCCGGACACCGGGTCACCACCGTCGATGGCGGCGAGGAAGTGCTTGAAGCGGTTGCCGTGGCCGATTTCGACATGATCATCACCGACCTGCACATGCCGGACATCAGCGGACTGGATCTGCTGCGTCAGTTGCGGGTGATGCAGGCCGGCAGCGGGGCGTTGACGCCGGTGGTGATCCTCAGCGCGGATGTCACCCCCGAATCGATCCGTGCCTGCGAAGAGGCCGGTGCGCGGGCGTTCCTGTCCAAGCCCGCGGCGACTGCCCGGTTGCTGGATACCCTGGCCAGCGTTGCCGGCGGCAGTGACGCGACCTCGGCTCCGATGCTGACCTTGCGCGAGAAGCTGCCGTCCACCGACAGCGTGTTCGACGCCACGGTGCTGGACGAGCTCAGCGGGTTGGGGATGGGCGAAGGCTTCGAGCGCGAGTTCATCGGCCAGTGCCTGCGCGACGCGAGCGAGTGTCTGCAGGGAATCGGGACCGCCGGGGAGAGCGGCCGCTGGGAGAAGCTGCGCGACCAGGCGCACGCCCTCAAGGGGGTGGGAAGCAACCTGGGCCTGATCAAGCTGGCGGCGCTCAGCGGCGAGGCGATGCGTATGCCCGACTGGCAACTGGAGCGCGAGTGGCGTCGCCGCCACGAGGAGCTTGGGCAGCGTTTCGAGCAGGGCCGCGAACTGCTGGAGGCGCGCAAATGGCAACACGGCCAACGCGACGGCGCCCGTCCGGATGCCTGAATCCGGTGGTTGCGCGACAGCGGGAAGGGCCCGGCATTCGCCCTTGCCGGGCCTGATCCCCCGTCGACGTTGCCACGCCGATCAGGCCGCTGCCTTGCCCCGACGGACCTGTGCGCGTACCAACCGGTCCATGGTCCGCAGCGACTTCTCACCCAGTTGCAGCGCGGTATCGACCCAGGTCTCGGTGATCTGCATCAACTCGTCGAGCGTGACGGGCTGAGCCATCTGGCGAACGCGGTGCATCGCCGCACGGGCATGGGGAATGCGGCGGTTGGCGCGGATGACCTCTTCCACCGCCGCGACACCCTCGCCCTGCGGCACCAGTACGTCGACCAGCCCCATCCGGTGCATGTCCTCGCTGGTGTACACGTTGCCTTCCAGCATCAGCTTCTCGGCCTGGTGCGGAGCGATCCGCTTGCACAGGAATGAATAGGCGCCCATGCCCGGGAACAGGTCGAACAGCACCTCGGGCAGGCCCATCAGGGCGCCTTCCTCGGCGACGATGGTGTTGCAGCTCAGCGCGGCCTCGAAACCGCCGCCCAGCGCATCGCCCTGGATCAGCGCGATGGTGTGGGCATTGGCGTTGAGGCCGACGTGGAAGGCGTGCACGCCGCGCACGCACTGGCTCGCGTAGGCGAGCAGGCCCTCGCGGTCGCGCGCCCGGATCAGCCGGCAGAACAGGTCCAGATCGCCGCCGAGGTTGAAGGCGTGACTGTCCGATGCCAGCACCACGTGGGGCAGGGAACCGTTGGTATCGGTCCGGGCCTGCAGGCGCATGCCCAGGCTGCGCTGGTAGTCGAGGATGTCGTCGACCAGGGCGCGGGTGAAGCAGGCGCGGTGGCCGGGCAGGGTGTCGGCATGCATGAAGCACCAGTACACGTCGCGCAGCGTTTCTTCGATCACGCGCAGGGTGGGGCCGACATTGGAGTGGGAAAACGGGTGGACAGCAGACATGGCGGAACCTCCGTGCAGGAGCCGTCCCGGCCGGTCGCGTTGTTCAGGACGGCGGAAATATGTGCAGATTGCGCCCGACGAGCCGATTCTATGCCTGTATAGGGCCTGAAGTGGTGCTCGGCCGAGCACTACGCTGAACAGGGGCGCCAAACGGCGCCCGGCCAACGACGAAAAGCGCCCGCATGGGGCCATGCGGGCGCTTGTGGGGAAAACGGGGCCGCCGGGGCGGCGCGAGGTCAGCTCTGTTGGGCCTGCTCGCGCAGTTCGCGGCGCAGGATCTTGCCCACGTTGGTCTTCGGCAGCTCGGTGCGGAACTCGACGATCCGCGGGTGCTTGTAGCCGGTCAGGTGCTCGCGGGCGTGGGCCTTGACCTGCTCCTCGGTCAGCGCGGGGTCCTTCTTGACGATCACGACCTTGACCACCTCGCCGGACTTGTCGTCGGGCACGCCCACTGCCGCGACCTCCAGCACCCCCGGCATCAGCGCGATCACGTCCTCGACCTCGTTCGGGTACACGTTGAAGCCCGAGACCAGGATCATGTCCTTCTTGCGGTCGACGATGTAGAAGTAGCCGTCCTCGTCCATCCGCGCCATGTCGCCGGTGTGCAGCCAGCCGTCGGCGTCGATGACCTTGGCGGTCTCGTCGGGGCGCTGCCAGTAACCCTTCATCACCTGTGGGCCCTTGATGCACAGCTCGCCGACCTCGCCGGTCGCCAGGATCCGGCCTTCCTCGTCCTTGACGCAGGCATCGGTGGACGGGATCGGCAGGCCGATCGAGCCGTTGTAGTCCTTCAGGTCCAGCGGGTTGATGCAGGCCGCCGGCGAGGTCTCGGTCAGCCCGTAGGCCTCGACCAGGGTAACCCCGGTGGCCTTCTTCCAGCGCTCGGCGACCGAGCGCTGCACCGCCATGCCGCCGCCGAGGGTCAGGTGCAGCGAGGAAAAGTCGATGTCCTCGAAGCCCGGCGTGTTCAGCAGGCCGTTGAACAGGGTGTTGACGCCAGTGATCGCGGTGAACTTGACCTGCTTGAGCTCCTTGACGAAGCCCGGCATGTCGCGCGGATTGGTGATCAGATGGTTGAGGCCGCCGAACTTCATGAACACCAAGCCGTTCGCGGTCAACGCGAAGATGTGGTACAGCGGCAGCGCGGTGATGATCACCTCTTCGCCGAGTCGTACGTTGGTGCCGACCCAGGCCGAGGCCTGCTGCATGTTCGCGACCAGGTTGCGGTGGGTGAGCATCGCGCCCTTGGCGACGCCGGTGGTGCCGCCGGTGTACTGCAGGAACGCGATGTCCTGCGGCGAGATGCTGATCTCCGGCAGCGTGTGCTTGCGGCCCAGCTCCAGCGTGTCGCGGAAGCGGATCGCCTTCGGGATGCTGTAGTCGGGCACCATCTTCTTTACGTGCTTGAGCACGAAGTTGACGATCGCGCCTTTCGGGAAACCGAGCATGTCGCCCAGGCCGGTGGTGATGACCTGCTTGACCGGGGTGTCGGCGACCACTTCCTGGACGGTGTCGCCGAAGTTGTCCAGCACCAGGATCACGCTGGCGCCGGAGTCGACCAACTGATGCTTGAGCTCGCGCGCGGTGTACATCGGATTGGTGTTGACCACGGTCAGACCCGCGCGCAGCACACCGAAGGTGGCGATCGGGTACTGCAGGCAGTTGGGCAGCATGATCGCGACCCGGTCGCCCTTCTTGAGTTTCAGCTCGCCCAGCAGGTAGGCGGCGAACTCGCGGCTGAGGGTGTCGATCTCGCCGTAGGTCAGGGCCTTGCCCATGTTGGCGAAGGCAGGACGCTGGTTGTAGTGACTGATCGCGTTCTCGAGGACGGAAACAACAGAAGGAAACTCATCGACGTCGATGTCGGACGGCATACCTTCTGGATACTGCTTCAGCCACGGACGGTCAGCACTCATTGCGATCCCCTATGCATTTCGGATGCCGTCGCATGCGATTCGCAAGCGTACGGTGGCTTGGATTGGAGCATAGGCTCTAGGGGCTGGCAAGGTCGGCCGCAGCAATCGGCGACGGCGGCCGAGCGGGACTCCCGCGAAGCTTCCGATGCAGTAGGCTGGGGCTTTGCAGCGGGGAGTCGCGGATGCATCCGAGAACGTCGACGGCGGCCTGGAGCGGGCTGTTGCTGGTCTGTCTGCTGGTGCTTTCGGGGTGTGCCCGCGAGGATCCGGAGACCGCATTGCGGTCGACTCTGGACACATTGCAGCAGGCGCTGGAAACCCGCGATGCGGGCGTGCTCGGCGACACCCTGTCGGCGGAGTTCATCGGTCCGGACGGCATGGACGCGAAGGCTGCGGAGCGGATGGCGAAGGGGATGTTCCTGCGTTACCGCAATGTCGGCGTCACCGTCGGGCCGGTCTCCGTCGACATGGGCGACGGTCACGCGACGGTGGGCTTCGATGCCGTGCTCAGCGGCGGCCAGGGCCGGATCCTGCCGGATGCGGCGCGGGTCTACTCGGTCCAGAGCGGCTGGCGCCTGGAGGGTGGCGAGTGGCGCCTGACCAGCATCCGCTGGGAGCCGCGCAGCTAGCATTGGAAGGAGAGGGCGAACGGGTTGCGCGGCATGACCGCGCGCGCCCGAACGCCCGTCGCGCTGCGACGGGCGGGGTTTGCGTCCGCTCCCGGGAACTAGGCAGCCTTGTTCGCGGCGAGCTGGCGCAGTACGTAGTGCAGGATGCCGCCGTGGCGGGTGAGGGCGAATGGATTGCGCGGCACGGCCGCGCGTGAGCCCGAACGCCCGTCGCGCTGCGACGGGCGGGGCTTCCGCCGGTTTCGGAGGTCAGGCGGTCTGGTTCGCGGCGAGCTGGCGCAGTACGTAGTGCAGGATGCCGCCGTGGCGGAAGTACTCGACTTCCTTCGGCGTCAGCAGCAGCACCTTGACCTGGAAGCTGACCTCGCTGCCATCGGCCTTGCGTGCGGTCACCGTCGCGGTCCTTGAGCCGCCGTCCTCGAGCCCGGCGACACTGATCGTCTCGCTGCCGTCGAGGCCGAGCGATCCGACGCTGTCGCCGTCCTTGAACTGCAGCGGCAGCACGCCCATGCCGACCAGGTTGGAACGGTGGATGCGCTCGAAGCTCTCGGCGATCACCGCCTTCACCCCGAGCAGGTTGGTGCCCTTGGCCGCCCAGTCGCGCGAGGAACCTGTGCCGTATTCCTTGCCGGCCAGCACCACCAGCGGCACGCCGTCGGCCTTGTACTTCATCGCCGCGTCGTAGATCGACATCTTTTCCGGCGCGCCCTTGCCGAAGTACAGCGTGTTGCCGCCTTCCTCGCCGCCGAACATCAGGTTCTTGATGCGGATGTTGGCGAAGGTGCCGCGGACCATCACGTCGTCGTTGCCGCGGCGGCTGCCGTAGCTGTTGAAGTCGGCCGGCTGCACGCCGCGCTCGATCAGGTAGCGGCCGGCGGGCGAGTCTTTCTTGATGTTGCCGGCCGGGGAGATGTGGTCGGTGGTGATCGAGTCGCCGAACAGGCCGAGCACGCGCGCGTCGGCGAAATCGTCGATCGAGCCGACCTGCATCGTCATGCCGTCGAAGTAGGGCGGGTTCTTGATGTAGGTCGAGTCCGCCTCCCAGGCGAACGATTCGCCGTCCGGCGAGGCGATCGTGTTCCAGCGGCTGTCGCCCTTGAACACGTCGGCGTAGTTCTGGGCGAACATCTCCGGGCCGACGGTCGCGGCGATGGTGTCGCCGATCTCCTTGTTGCTCGGCCAGATGTCGCGCAGGTAGACCGCGTTGCCGTCGCGGTCGTGGCCGATCGGGTCGTTGACCAGGTCGATGTTGATGGTGCCGGCGATCGCGTAGGCGACCACCAGCGGCGGCGAGGCGAGATAGTTCATCTTCACCTCCGGGTGCACGCGGCCCTCGAAGTTGCGGTTTCCCGACAGCACCGAGGCGACCACCAGGTCGTTCTCGGCGATGCCGCGCGAGACCTCGTCGGGCAGCGGGCCGGAATTGCCGATGCAGGTGGTGCAGCCGTAGCCGACCACGTAGAAGCCGAGCTTCTCCAGGTCGTCGAGCACCTCGGCCTTGCGCAGGTAGTCGGTCACCACCAGCGAGCCCGGTCCGAGCGAGGTCTTGACCCAGGGTTTGGCGCTCAGCCCCAGTTTGGCTGCGTTGCGGGCGAGCAGGCCGGCGCCGATCATCACCGCCGGATTGGAGGTGTTGGTGCAGGAGGTGATCGCGGCGATCACCACCGAGCCGTCGCGCAGTTCCGCCTCTTCTTCGCGGATGGTGATCTTCGACACCGGCAACGCCGCCAGGTGGTCGGCCTGGTGCTGGTGGCCGCCCTCGGCGTCCATCCGCGACTCGCCGTTGCGCGGTGCGCGGTGGGCGATCAGTCCGGTCAGGTTCTCGCGGAAATTGGTCTGCATCTCGCTGAGCAGGACCCGGTCCTGCGGGCGCTTGGGACCGGCCAGCGACGGCTTGACGTCGCCCATGTCCAGTTCCAGCGTCGCCGAGTAGGTCGCCTCCGCGGCGCCGGGCTCGTGCCACAGGCCCTGGGCGCGGGCATAGGCCTCGACCAGGGCGATCTGGTCGTCGCTGCGGCCGGACAGGCGCAGGTAGTTCAGCGCCTCGGCATCGATCGGGAAGATGCCGCAGGTGGCGCCGTATTCCGGAGCCATGTTGGCGATCGTCGCGCGGTCGGCCAGCGGCAGGTGCTGCAGGCCGTCGCCGAAGAACTCGACGAACTTGCCGACCACGCCTAGCGAACGCAGCATCTGGGTCACGGTCAGCACCAGGTCGGTCGCGGTCGCGCCCTCGGGCAGCTTGCCGGTCAGCTTGAAGCCGACCACCTGCGGGATCAGCATCGACGACGGTTGGCCGAGCATCGCCGCCTCGGCCTCGATGCCGCCGACGCCCCAGCCCAGCACGCCGATGCCGTTGATCATCGTGGTGTGGCTGTCGGTGCCGAACACGGTGTCCGGGAACGCCAGCGCCTGGCCGCCGACCTCGCGCTCGACCACCACCCGGGCCAGGTGCTCCAGGTTGACCTGGTGGACGATGCCGGTATTGGGCGGCACCACCTTGAAGTTCTCGAACGCCTTCTGGCCCCAGCGCAGGAAGCTGTAGCGCTCCTTGTTGCGCTCGAACTCGATCTTGCCGTTGAGGTCGAGCGCATCGGGGCGGCCGAACACGTCGACCTGCACCGAATGGTCGATCACCAGTTCCGACGGGATCTGCGGATTGATCTGTGCGGCGTTGCCGCCGAGCCGGCCGACCGCATCGCGCATCGCCGCCAGGTCGACCACGCAGGGCACGCCGGTGAAGTCCTGCAGCACGACCCGCGCCGGCATGAAGGCGATCTCGGTGTCCGGCTCCTTCGATGCGTCCCAGCGGGCGACCGCCTCGATATGCTCCGCGCCGACGGTCTGGCCGCCGTCCTCGTGGCGGAGCAGGTTCTCCAGCAGGATCTTCATCGAGTAGGGCAGGCGGCTGATGTCGAAGCGCTCGCCCAGCGCGGGCAGGCTGAAGTAGCCCAGCTCGCGGCCGTTGACGGTCAGGGTGCGGCGGGTGGAATAGGAGTCGGACATGGGGGTGGGGCTCCTGTGTTGGCATGGCTGCGTCCCCGGCGGTCCCGGGGGCGATGGCTTGGCGACGCCGCGGCCGCGTGGAGGGCGGGTGGCGGCGAAGCGCACCGCCCATTATCGCGCCATCGCATTCAGGTAGCGTGGAGACATTCGTCCAATGGCGGCCGCTCGGAGCCCCTGCGGGCGCTGTTTCGGGCGCTGAAAGCCTTGTGCGACAGGCGTTCCAGACAGACTCCGAATTGCCGTGAGAGGCCGGATCGGGCAAAATACGGGGTCGTAGGGCAGCCCCTGGCGGTCGCCCGACACTCCGGCAACGCCCGTCGATCCCGCTTCTGCGCCCGCCGAGGACAGCCCTGTCCAGGCAGGACGTGCGTCGATGCGCGGGCGTCCCCTCCGCTGTACCCCGACGGGAGTCTTCATGCTTTCCAGCTATCGCCAACACGTTGCCGAGCGCGCCGCGCTGGGCATTCCGCCGCTGCCGCTCACCGCCGAGCAGACCGCCGAGGTCATCGAGCTGCTGAAGTCCCCGCCGGCGGGCGAGGAGGCCTTCCTGCTCGAACTGCTGACCGAGCGCGTGCCGGCCGGCGTCGACGACGCCGCCAAGGTCAAGGCGTCCTATCTGGCCGCGCTGGCGTTCGGCAGCGAGAAGAACCCGCTGATCGACCGCGCCCGCGCCACCGAGCTGCTGGGCACCATGCTGGGCGGCTACAACATCCACCCGCTGATCGAGCTGCTCGACGATGCCGAGGTGGCGACCATCGCCGCCGAGGCCTTGAAGAAGACGCTGCTGATGTTCGACGCCTTCCACGACGTGCAGGAGAAGGCCGAGGGCGGCAATGCCCACGCCCAGGCGGTGATGCGCAGCTGGGCCGAGGCGGAGTGGTTCACCAGCCGTCCCGAGGTTCCCGAGAGCCTGACCATCACCGTGTTCAAGGTGCCCGGCGAGACCAACACCGACGACCTGTCGCCGGCGCCGGACGCGACCACCCGCCCGGACATCCCGATGCATGGCCTGGCGATGCTGAAGAACAAGCGCGAGGGCGCCGCGTTCGAGCCCGAGGAGGACGGCAAGCGCGGTCCGATCCAGCTGATCGCCGACCTCAAGCACAAGGGCCACCTGGTCGCCTACGTCGGCGACGTGGTCGGTACCGGCTCCTCGCGCAAGTCGGCGACCAACTCGGTGCTGTGGTGGACCGGCGAGGACATCCCGTTCATCCCCAACAAGCGCTTCGGCGGCGTCTGCCTGGGCAGCAAGATCGCGCCGATCTTCTACAACACGATGGAGGACGCCGGCGCGCTGCCGATCGAACTCGACGTGTCCAAGATGGAGATGGGCGACGTGATCGAGCTGCGCCCGTACGAGGGCAAGGCGCTCAAGGACGGCGAGGTGATCGCCGAGTTCGCGCTCAAGTCCGAGGTGCTGCTCGATGAGGTCCGCGCCGGCGGCCGCATCCCGCTGATCATCGGCCGCGGCCTGACCGCGAAGGCGCGCGAGGCGCTGGGCCTGCCGGTGTCCGAGCTGTTCCGCCTGCCGCAGAACCCGGCCGACAGCGGCAAGGGCTTCTCGCTGGCGCAGAAGATGGTCGGCCGCGCCTGCGGCCTGCCCGAGGGCACTGGCATCCGTCCTGGCACCTACTGCGAACCGAAGATGACCTCGGTGGGCTCGCAGGACACCACCGGTCCGATGACCCGCGACGAGCTCAAGGACCTGGCCTGCCTGGGCTTCTCGGCCGACCTGGTGATGCAGTCGTTCTGCCACACCGCGGCCTATCCCAAGCCGGTCGACGTCAAGACCCACCACACCCTGCCGGAGTTCATCTCCAACCGCGGCGGCATCTCGCTGCGCCCGGGCGACGGCGTGATCCACAGCTGGCTCAACCGCATGCTGCTGCCCGACACCGTCGGTACCGGCGGCGATTCGCACACCCGCTTCCCGGTCGGCATCTCGTTCCCGGCCGGCTCCGGTCTGGTCGCGTTCGCCGCCGCCACCGGCGTGATGCCGCTGGACATGCCCGAATCGGTGCTGGTCCGCTTCAAGGGCGAGATGCAGCCGGGCGTGACCCTGCGCGACCTGGTCAATGCGATCCCGCTGTACGCGATCAAGCAGGGCCTGCTGACCGTCGCCAAGCAGGGCAAGAAGAACATCTTCTCCGGGCGCATCCTCGAGATCGAGGGCCTGCCGAAGCTGAAGGTCGAGCAGGCGTTCGAGCTGTCCGACGCCTCGGCCGAGCGTTCGGCCGCCGGCTGCACGGTCAAGCTCGACCAGGAGCCGATCGTCGAGTACCTCAACAGCAACATCACCCTGCTCAAGTGGATGATCGCCGAGGGTTACGCCGACGCCCGCTCGCTGGCGCGCCGGATCAAGGCGATGGAGGCCTGGCTGGCCGATCCGCAGCTGCTGGAGGGCGATGCCGACGCCGAGTACGCCGCGGTCATCGACATCGACCTGGCCGAGATCGTCGAGCCGATCGTCGCCTGTCCGAACGATCCGGACGACGTCAAGACCATGTCCGATGTCGCCGGGGCCAAGATCGACGAGGTCTTCATCGGCTCGTGCATGACCAACATCGGCCACTTCCGCGCCGCCGCCAAGCTGCTGGAAGGCAAGCGCGACATCCCGACCCGCCTGTGGGTCGCGCCGCCGACCAAGATGGACGCCTCCGAGCTGACCAAGGAAGGCCACTACGGCACCTTCGGCAGCGCCGGCGCGCGCATGGAGATGCCGGGCTGCTCGCTGTGCATGGGCAACCAGGCGCAGGCGCGCGAGGGCGCGACCGTGTTCTCGACCTCGACCCGCAACTTCCCCAACCGCCTGGGACGCAACACCAACGTGTACCTGGGCTCGGCGGAGCTGGCGGCGATCTGTTCGCGACTGGGCCGGATCCCGACCCGCGAGGAGTACATGGCCGACATCGGCGTGATCAACTCGATCGGCGCCGAGGTCTACCGCTACATGAACTTCGACCAGATCGAGGAGTACAAGACCGTCGCCGACACCGTCGCCGCGTAAGCGTCGACCGGGGCCGCTCCGGCGGTCGCGAAAAAGCCCGGCTCGTGCCGGGCTTTTTCATGTCCGTACGGTGCCGCGGGAACGGTCAGTACGGCAGTTCCACCCGGTCGATGTCCCGGCACAGGATGAGCTCGGTGCTGCTGCTGGCGCCGGTCGCGCCGTACAGCGCGAAGCCGCAGGGGCCCATGGCCCAGGACGCCGCCGGCGTCGTAGTGGCGGGTCACCGCGACCGTATCGTAGGGCGAGTGGGCATGCGCGGCGAAGACGGCGATCAGCAGGGCAGACGCGACGACGGCGGTGCCGCGGAGCAGGGTGCGCTTGAACATGGTGCGAGTCCTTTTGCTGAGCTGAGCGCGGGCGTCCACAGCGGCCGGCGCGGCCGCCCCGGACGGGGCCGGCGCAGTTGAGCATGGCAACCGCCTGCGGTTCGGAAACGCGGGCGATGAAGGACCCGGTCGGGCCCCGACAGGCGGCGGTGTCAGCGCAGCAACTGTTCGACCGCGTTGACGAGCTGGCGACGGCGCAGCAGCAGGTCGAACAGGCTGCCGCCGAGCTGGCGCCACAGTACCGCCGAGCGCACCGCCGCCAACAGCGCGGCGCGGACCTCGGCGACCACCGCCGACTGGCCGAGGTAATGCGGATTGCCCTGCACCAGCACCCGCGGGCGCAGGTGGCTGAGGGTTTCGGCATAGAGATCGCCCAGCGCCGTCATCACCTCCGGGTGGGTGCTGCCCTGGTGCTCGGCGGCCCCCTGCTGGGCGGTGATCCCGTCGCGTACCCGCTGCGCCATCGCCGGGTCGGCGACGAAGCGGCGCTCGAGCTGGATCACCGCCAGCGCCAGCCTTGGCAGCTGCTCGTCCTTCAGCCGGCTGGTGAAGTACTCGCGCAGCAGGGTCAGGCCCGGACGCAGTGCGGCGGTACCGCCATAGACCTCGGCCGGCGAGGCGGCATCGATGCGGAACACCGAGTCGAGCGAGGTCGCCAGCACTTCGACATTGGCCTGGCCGGTCTCGGCGATGCGCCGGACCTGGCCCAGCGCCTGAAGCAGGCCGGCGAGGGCAAGCGCGCGGTCGGCGATCGTCCGGTCGGCGGGCGCGTGGTTGCTGTGGTCGTTGCTGGAGTCGGTCATCACTCGGTATCGAAAACGGATAGGGAGGAGGGGTCAGGCCGCTTCGGCCCTGAGGCGCCGTTCCAGCGGTGCGTCGGTGGCGGCGATCACCGCGCCGCCCAGGCATTCGTCGCCGTCGTACAGCACCACCGACTGGCCCGGTGTGACCGCTCGCTGGGGTTGGGCGAAGGCGATCGCCAGGCTGCCGTCCTCGCCCAGCTCGACCTCGCAGGCCTGGTCGTGCTGGCGGTAGCGGACCTGGGCGGTGCAGCGAAAGCGCGCGGCCGGCGGCGCACCCGCAATCCAGTGCGCGGTCTCGCTCCACAGCCGCTCGGAGCGCAGCCAGCGGCTGTCGGCGCCCTGGTCGACATAGAGGATGTTGCGGGCGACGTCCTTGCCGACCACGTACCAGGGCGCGGGTTCGAAGCCGCGGACACCGCCGATGTTCAGCCCTTCGCGCTGGCCGAGGGTGAAGTAGAACACCCCGGGGTGTTCGCCGATCTCGTGGCCGTCCGGGGTCAGCATCCGGCCGGGGCGCGCCGGCAGGTAGCGCGACAGGAATTCGCGGAAGTCGCGCTCGCCGATGAAGCAGATGCCGGTCGAGTCCTTCTTCGCCGCGGTCGGCAGGCCGGCCGCTTCGGCGATCCGGCGCACCTCGGGCTTGGGCAGCTCGCCCAGCGGGAACTCGGTCGCGGCCAACTGGGCCTGGCCGAGCTGGTGCAGGAAATAGCTCTGGTCCTTGCCGCGGTCGCGGCCGCGCAGCAGGCGCTGGCGTCCGCCATCGCGGGCAACCCGGGCGTAGTGGCCGGTCGCGATCGACTCCGCGCCCAGTTCGCGGGCGGCGTCGAGGAAGTGCTTGAACTTGATCTCGCGGTTGCACAGTACGTCCGGATTGGGCGTGCGTCCGGCCGCGTACTCGGCCAGGAAGTGCTCGAACACGCCGGCCCAGTACTCGCCGGAGAAGTCGCGGAAATGGATCGGGATGCCGAGCCGGCCGCAGACCGCGACCGCATCGCGGCGGTCCTCCTCGGCGCGGCAGCCGCCGCCGTCGAGCGCGTCGTCCTCGGCCCAGTTCTGCATGAACAGTCCGGCGATCGGTTCGCCGGCATCGCGCAGGCGCAGCGCCGCCACCGAGGAGTCCACGCCCCCGGACATGCCGACGATGATCCGTGCCTGCGTCATGCCAGGGCCCTGGCCAGTTCCAGCGGATGGCGCTGGCCGGCCAGGAAGTCGGCGACCGCGCGCCACACCAGCGGGCTGCGGTGCTCGTCGTGGCGGGCCTGCAGTTCGGCCGGGGTGAGCCACACGGCGCGCACGATGCCCTCGTCGAGCGGCCGCGCCGGGTCGTGGCGCAGCGGTTCGGCGGCGAAGGCGAAGCGCAGGTAGTGCCGGCCGCCGCGGCCATCGGCGGCGGCCGGCGATTTCCACTGATAGGCGCCGACGAAGGCGGTCAGGCGAACGTCCCAGCCGGTCTCCTCGCGGGTCTCGCGCAATGCCGCTTCCAGCAGGGTCTCGTCCGGCTCCAGATGGCCGGCGGGCTGGTTCAGCACCCGCGCGCCGCCCACCATCTCCTCGACGAGCAATACCCGGCCGCCATCGGTGACCACCGTGGCCACGGTCACGTCGGGTTGCCAGAAACGGCCTTCGCGATAGCTCATCGGATACCTGTGGAATGGGGAAAGGGGAACGGCGTCAGAACTCGTCCTCGCCGTCGGTCAGTATCGCTTCCATGCGGTCGGCGACCTGGGTCGCATACTCGATCGCGTCCTCCAGCTCTTCGTTGGAGGCGTCGGCCGCGATCTTGACCACGTACACCGCCATGTCGTCCTGCTTGGCCCAGGCGCCGAGCTTGTTCTCCATGGTTTCCTGCAGCAGGCGGTTGGCGACCAGGGTCGGGAAGTCGCTGTCCTCGGCGCGATAGGCCGGCGCCCAGACCTCGCGGACCTTGTGCTTGCCGTAGCTCTCGACCTTGGAGATCACGAAGACCAACTGGGTGCGACCGTCCTCGACCTCGAAGGTCATCTTGTAGTCGCCGTCCTCGTCGACATCGTAGTTGTAGCCCAGCGCGTCGAGCTGGCGCTCGATCGAGGCGTCCTCGGCCTGGACCGTGCCGCACAACAGCGCGCCGCAGACGAGTGGAGCCGCCAGCAAAGCCTTGATCGGTCGCATCGTGTGTCCCCCTGCTTGGATTGATGGTGATGAAGAAACCCCATTGTGCCGCCGCCCGCGGGGAAGCGTCC
>NZ_VICD02000147.1 GCF_006546735.2 Marilutibacter maris
CGCGCGGCCTGCAGTGCCGCGGCCTGGCGCGCGGACGACAGCAGTGAATAGCCGAACGCGCCGCTCACCAGGCCCAGCGTCAGGGTCAGCAGCAGGAGCAGGGTTCTCGACGACATCGTCCCCCCAAGGACTCGCGCGCGGACGACAGGGTCCGCGGCCGGCAGTGATGTTGGTCGGGAATCCTACCGGACCCGCCGCGACGGCGTAATGCGTGCTCAGCCGGCCGGCGCCACGCAACCGCGGAACAGGTCCAGCTCGGGACGGTACTCGGGCGTCGCCACCTGCATCAGCCCCAGCACCGAGCTGAACAGATTGTCGTGGCTGGCCGGGCGGCGCGCGCGTTCGCGCATGCAGGCCACGTCCAGGCCGCGACTGCCGGCCAGACCGGGCGAGAACCACATCAGCATCGGCACCCGGGTCTGGGTCCTGGGCGCGATCGCGTACGGCAAACCGTGCAGGTAGACGCCGTCCTCGCCGAGCGACTCGCCGTGGTCGGACAGGTAGATCAGCGCGCTGTCGTGGCCGTCGTCGGCCTGCAACCGCGCGATCAGTCCGGCCAGCACGCTGTCGGTGTAGCGGATCGCATTGTCGTAGGCGTTGACGATCTGTTCGCGGCTGCAGCGCGCCAGGTCCTCGCTGGTGCAGTCCGGCGCATAGGCGCGGGCATCGCGCGGATAGCGCTTGTGGTAGGCCGGGCCATGGTTGCCGAGCATGTGCAGGACCACCACCTGGTCGAGGCCGGTATCGGTGTCGGCCAGCGCCTCGTCCAGGCCGCGCGCGAGCACGCCATCGAGGCAGCGGTCGCCATCGCACAGCACCGGATCGTCGAAATGGGCCAGCGCGCGGTACGCAACGCCGTCGCAGACGCCCTTGCAGCCGCTCTGGTTGTCGTACCAGCGGGTCGCGATCCCGGCGTGGTCGAGCACGTTGAGCAGCGATTCCGAGCCCTCGATCCGGGCCTTGTCGTAGTCGGCGCGGCCGATATTGGAGAACATGCACGGCAGCGACACCTCGGTGTTGGAACCGCAGGCGGTGACATCGCCGAAGTTGACCGGATCGATCCGTCGCAGCGCCGGCGTGGTGTCGCGGGCATAGCCGTTCAGACCCCAGTTCTGCGCACGCACGGTCTCGCCGACGACCAGCACCAGCAGTCGCGGCTTCGCGCCGGCCGGCCGGCCGACCACCTTTGCCTGCACCCCGACCGGGGTCTTCGGGCCCTGGCGGCGGCCGTGGCCATCGCCGGCCACCCGCAGCAGCGACACCAGATAGTTGCCGGGGGTGATCAGGTGGCGCAGTTCGCGATGGTTGCGCATCAGCGAGGACACGCTCTGGAACGACCCCAGGATCGCCGCGATCGCGACCAGCAGCGCCAGCGCCAGGCTGCCGGCGCGGATCAGCGCGGCGCGGCGCCATGGCCGCCGTCGCAGGTGGACCCGCCACACCAGCAGCGACGGCAGCACGCCCAGCAGCAACCATTCCGGCAGCAGGCTGGAGGTGACCAGTTCACCGGCCTCGTCGGGATCGGTATGCAGGATGTTGCGGATCATGTCGGTGTCGAAGTACACCGTGTAGTCGCGCATGAAGTGCAATGCGAGCGCGCCGCTGAGCAGCAGTGCGATCAGCACCGGCTTCGCGGTCCAGCGGGTGAACAGCAGTCCCAGCAGGACGAAATGCAGCGCGGCGATCGCGACGAACAGCGCCACGCCAGTCACCCAGCCGTCGGCGCCGCGCAGGCCGCCGCTGTCGATCACCGCCGAAAAGAACGGCGTGTTGAACACGGCGGCGAAGTACAGACTGGCGAGCAGAGCCAGTTGTTCGCTGCCCAGGCTGGGGCGCATCCGCCACCATTGGCGACGGATGCCCGCGCGCGGCGACGACGCCCGCGGATGGACGATGGACGCGGGACCTACCGCGCTCATGCCACGGCCTCCGCCGCATCCGACCGTCGCGGCCAGAACAGCAGGTACAGACCGAGCGCGACGAACCAGCAGATCGCCGCCGTCCAGACGTCGTGGGACAGGAAGTGGGCGCCGCGCAACTGCTGGGCGACGCCGAACACCAGGCCCATCGTCAGTCCCAGCGCCAATCCGGCGAAGCGCACGCGCGGCCAGGCCACGCGCAGGAAGAAATACGACGCCATCCACGCATAGCCGCCGCTGGCATGGCCGGCAGGGAAGCACGCGGCCTCCGGCAGTCCCGCCGGACGCACCGAGAACAGGCCGACCATCGGCAGATCGCCGCCATAGCGGCTCAGGTCCCACGGGCAGTCCATTCCCGTGACCCCCTTCAGCAGCGACACCGCCGCCGTGGCGACCGCGGTCGCCAGCAGCAGGTAGCCCAGCGGTTTGCGTAGCGGCGCCCAGCCGGCGCGCAGGCAGGCCACCAGCCAGGCCGCCAGCACCGCCAGCCACATCAGCGCACTGAGGTTGCGTCCGCCCAGATGGATCGCCTGCTGGGTCACCCAGCTCCCACGCAACGCCCAGTCCCCGCCCTCCCAGGCGTACAGGTGATCGGCCAGCCAGAGGTCGCCGCCACCGGCCATCGTCGCCACGGCCAGGACCAGGAACGCCAGCAGCGGCGCCAGCGCATGGCCGCGCAGGAAGCCCGGCCCCGACGGCAGCGCCCGCGACCGGGCCGTTCCGGAGGTCGCGTCCCAGAGGGCGGGCAGCAGCCAGGCCGAGCCGCCGCTGCGGATCGCTCGGGAAGGTCTGGAATGGGGGCTCATGCGGTCGATGGGACGGGGTCGCGAAAGTCGCACGCATCGTCCTGGCGGCCACGTCGGACAAAGGTCGGAGCAGGATTCGCCCACCGTTAACCGTTCAGCATTCCGACGTATTTCCGACACTCCCGGGCCGACGCTGGCAGCCGTCGACTCGCGCCCGGGGGCGCGATCGCACGACAATGTCCCAGGGCCGACTCTCAGGAATCCCGATGCGCCTGCTGGTGGTGGAAGACAACCGCAACCTGATGGCCAACCTCTTCGACTACTTCGAAGCGCGCGGCCACCAGCTCGATGCGGCGCCGGACGGCGTCACCGGCCTGCACCTGGCGGTGACCCAGGACTTCGACGCGGTGGTGCTGGACTGGATGCTGCCGCGGATGGACGGTCCGGCCGTGGTCGCCGCGCTGCGCGAGGCCGGCCACGAGGTGCCGGTGCTGATGCTGACCGCGCGCGACGAGCTGCCGGACAAGATCGCCGGCTTCCGCGCCGGTGCCGACGACTATCTGACCAAGCCGTTCGAACTGGCCGAGCTGGAAATCCGGCTGGAAGCGCTGGTGACGCGCGCACGCGGCCGCCAGCGCCCGCACCTGCTCGAGGTCGGCGACCTGCGCCTGGACCTGGACACCCTGGAGGCCAGTCGCGGCGGCCGGCCGCTGCACCTGTACCCGGCCGGCCGCAAACTGCTGGAAGTGCTGATGAAGGCCAGCCCGGCGGCAGTGCCGCGCGATCGCCTCGAGCTCGCGTTGTGGGGCGAGGACCCGCCCGACGGCGACATGCTGCGCTCGCATGTCTACGAACTGCGCCGCGCCGTCGACGGCCCGTTCGCGACCAAGCTGATCCGCACCCTGCCACGGGTCGGCTACCGGATCGCGGCACCGGCGGACGAGGAGGACGGCGATGAGGCATGACGGAGAGGCCGGCGCGCGGCGGCCGAGCCTGCGCAGCAAGATCCTGCTGGCGATGGTCGCGTTGATGGCGGTGCTGTCGGTCGCGGTCGTCTACCAGGGACTGGTCGTCAACGAATACGTCGAGCGCATCGTCTGGAAGACCCTGCTCGACGGCGAGCTCGATCACCTGCTGCAGCGGCACCGCGAAGAGCCCGGCTATCGCTGGGTCGACTCCGACAACATCGCCCTGTACGGCATGCCCGGCAGCAACCCGATCCCGCCGGAGCTGACCGGCTTCGGACCGGGCCTGCACGACGACATCGACTTCGCCGGCGGCGAACGCGTGTTGCTGGTGCGCGAAGTCGACGGCCGCCCGGTGATGCTGGCACTCGACGCCGAGCCGCTGGAACAGCGCGAACAGGCACTGGCGGCGGTGATCATCGCCGCCGCGCTGACCACCCTGCTGCTGGCGACGGTGGCGATCGGCTGGAGCGTCAGCCGGCTGATGCGGCCGCTGGACGCGATCGCGACGCGGATCGGCGCGCTGCACCCCGACCGCCCCGGCCAGCGCCTGCGGACCCCGGCCGGCGCCAGTCACGAGGTCGCGGTGATCGCCGAGGCCTTCGACGGCTTCCTCGACCGCACCGACCGCTTCGTCGAGCGCGAGCGCGGCTTCATCAACCAGGCCAGCCACGAGCTGCGCACGCCGATCGCGATCATCGCCGGCGCCAGCGCCCTGGCCATGAACGCGGCGGACCTGCCGGACGCCGCGCGCGGACAGCTCGAACGCATCCAGCGCACCACCCGCGATGTCGAGCAGCTGATCTCGCTGCTGCTGGTGCTGGCCAAGGACCCCGAGCGGCTGGCCGCCTCGTCCGACCTGGTCGCGTTGGACGCGCTGCTTCCGGAGATCGTCGACGACCACCGCCACCTCGCCGCGGGCAAGGATCTGGCGATCGATATCGCGCCGCTGCCACCGTGCACGCTGCGGGCGCCGTTGCCGATCGTGCAGGCGGCGATCGGCAACCTGCTGCGCAACGCGATCGAGAACAGCGACCGCGGCCATATCCGGGTGCGGCTGGAACGGCCGGCGCGGGTGGTGATCGAGGACCCCGGCCATGGCATGTCGGCCGAGGAGATCAGCGCGATCTACGCACGGATGGCCCGCAGCGGCGGACCGGACGGCGGCGGTATCGGCCTGGAGCTGATCGCGCGCCTGTGCGAACACCTGCACTGGCGGCTGGACATCGCCTCCGATCGCGGCCAGGGCACCACCACGGTGCTGGACCTGGACACGGCCGGCACCGCCGCGGACTGACCGCGGCACGTCCGCCTCAGGGGCAGCCGCCGGTCGCCATCGCGACATCGCCGATCGCGGACATCGTTTCCTGGTCGCTGCCGCGGGCGGCGGCGCCCCGGGACTCGCGGATCGGCGCCGGTCCGGATACCTGTACCTCGGAATCGGCGACCGCCGGGATATCCAGCAGGTAGCCATGCAGGAACAGCAGGTCCTTGTAGATGCTCATCGTCGTTCTCCAGGCTCGGGCCCCGGTTCAATCGCACCGGTTCAATCGCAGGTGTCGCCGGACAGCGGCGTCGCCCGCATCGAGGCACGTTCGGCGAAGCGCTCGAACCAGACGGTCAGCCGCGGGCGATCCGCGCGGAAATCAGGCAGGCCGCGGAAGCGCAGCCAGTCCAGCGCGGTGGCCACGGCGACATGGCCGACATGCAGCGGTCCGTCCGTGTCCAACCCCGCTTCCAGCCAGTCGTAGGCGGCCACCAGCTTGGCCAGGTAGCCGTCGCGCAACGGTGGATGACGCAGCGGCGGCGGACGGCGCTCGGTCTCCCAGCGCACGGCGATGCCGGCATCGGCCATTCCCTGGGCGACGGCCTGCAGCCGCAGCGCGTGCCAGCGCGCCTCGCCCGCCGCGGGGATCAACGGTGGTCCATCGTGCAGGGTGTCGAGACAGGCGCAGATCAGGTCCGAGTCGAACAACGGCGCCTGGCCCTCCCTGAGCAGCACCGGCACCTTGCCCAGCGGGTTGTGCGCGAATACCTCGGGGTTGCGCCGGGTCGGACTGGTCTCGTGGTGGATCACGTCGATCCGTCCGGCCAGTCCGGTCTCGTGGGCGAACACCAGGACCTTGCGAGCGTAGGGGGAGTGGGTCTGGTAGAGCAGTTTCATGAGGATTCCGGAATGCGGATGGGGCGCTGGGCGGGCATGCTAGGCCCGCCGTCGCATCGCTTGGCCGCAATCGGCGGGCCTTGGCCGCGGTTTTCCGGCGCACTGTCCGCCTAAGATTGAGCGATGGACCTCGACCGCTTCGATCGCCAGTTGCTCAACCTGATGCAGGACGACGCCGGCCGCACCGCCGAGCAGTTGGCCGAGCATGTCGCGCTGTCGCCCTCGGCGATCCAGCGCCGCCTGCGCCGGCTGCGCGAGCAGGGCGTGATCGAACGCGAGATCGCGATCGTCGACCCGAAACATGCCGGGCGACCGGGCTTCTTCATCGTCAGCCTGCAGCTCGAGCGCGAACGCCCCGAACAGCTGAACCAACTGCGCCGCTGGCTGGCCGCGCAGGCGCATATCCAGCAGGCGTTCTATGTCACCGGCGAAGTCGACTTCGTCCTGGTGGTCACCGCACCCGACACCGAGAGCTATGACGCGCTGATGGCGCGCATGGTCGCGGAGAACCCGAACGTGTCCCGATTCACCACCCACGTCGCGCTGGGCGTGGTCAAGCGCGGACTCGCGATTCCGGTGCCGCCGCTCGAAGCCGGGTGAGTCGCGGGCGCCGCGCCAGGATGGCGTGATGCGCCGTTTTCGTGCACCGCGACGGGCTCGATCGCCGCCGTCCGTCGATACCTTCGCCGCACAGTGGCGGCATGGACATCCCACCCTGGCTGCTCGCCCCCGAATCCGCGCACACGTCCTGGCTCGATTGCCAGCCGACCCGCCTGCTGGCGCTGCCCGCGCTGGCACGACAACTGGGCATCGCCCAGCTCTGGGCCAAGCTCGAAAGCGAGCGGCCGCTGGGCAACTTCAAGTCCCTCGGCGGCATCCCCGCCGCCACCCGTGCGCTCGCCCTGGCGATGCAGCGGGCACCGGGCCGGCCACCGCCCAGGCTGATCTGCGCCAGCGATGGCAACCACGGCCTGGCCGTGGCGGTCGCCGCGCACCGGGCCGGAACCTCCGCCACCGTCTACCTGCCCCGCTCGGTCGACGCGGCCCGGGTCGCCCGCATCGTGTTCGCGGGCGCGACCATCGCCTGGGTCGATGGCCGCTATGACGATGCGGTCGAGGCCGCACGGGCGGCCGCCGGCGAGGACGCCCTGCTGATCAGCGACACCTCCGACGACCCCGACGATCCGGTGGTCGCCGACGTGATGAACGGATACGCGGTGCTGGCGCGCGAACTGAGCGACCAGTTGACGCGGGTGCGGGCACGCCCCAGCCATGTGTTCGCGCAGGCCGGGGTCGGCGGTCTGGCCGCGGCCCTGGCCGAAGGCCTGCAATCCGGGCTGGCGCCAGGAGGCCGGGTGCTGGTGGTGGAACCGGCCAGCGCCGCCTGCGTCGGCCATGGCCTGCGCCTGGGCCGGGTCGCCAGCGTCGATGGGCCGTTGAAAACGACGGCGTCGATGCTGTCGTGCGGACGCGCGTCGGCGCCGGCGCTGCGGATCCTGCTACGACACCGCGCCGGGGCGGTCAGCGTCGACGAATCGGAGTTGTCCGATGCGGTGACGGTGTGGCACGGCACCGGCAACGGCACGACCACGGCGTCCGGCGCCTGCGGCCTGGCCGGCCTCCGTCACATCGCCGCCGATCCGGCACGGCGCCGGTCCCACCGCCTGGACGCCGACAGCGTCGCCCTGGTAGTGATCAGCGAGGCGGCGCCATCGGCCTGAGAGCCGGCTCAGGCG
>NZ_VICD02000148.1 GCF_006546735.2 Marilutibacter maris
TGAACGTGCAGAACTGAGTCCGGCCCGGCGGGCCCGAGGGCCTGCCACCGACTCGAAGGAAACCCGGCCCCGTGCCGGGTTTCTTTTTGTCCGCGAATCGTCCGCGATTATGTCGGGCCGGCAAGGTGTCGCCCGGCGCCGTCGGGGCGATGCGGTTTCGCCAATATGGGCCAAAGCAGCCACTGGCGTGCGTGCCGGGCCCGCGGGATGCGAATCAAGCGCTTGCCGACGCTGCCTGCGGTATGTCGTTAAGATGTTTTAACAAACGCATTGACAGTGTATGATCCCGCTCGCAGTGACCGCGGTGCCGGCAGGAGCTCAGCGAGCGTGTCCCTGAGTTGCAACCGCCGTGCGAAATACTGATCCGATTGATCTGACCCAATCCCAAGACCTGTCCAAGACCGATCTACCCCAAGGAGTGTGAGTATGAAGATCCGCTTGTTGAGCACCGCTCTGCTCGCCGGCCTGGCGTTCTCGCAGGCTGCTGCAGCGCAGGACTACGACGACCGCTGGTACATCACCGGTGCCACCGGCTTCAACATCCAGGACAACGAGCGCGGCACCCGCAACGCGCCGTTCGTCGCCGCCGGCCTGGGCCGGTTCCTGAGCCCGAACTGGTCGCTCGACGGTGAGCTGAACTACCAGAATCCGAACATGGATTCGAACCAGAATCTGAACTGGAGCCAGTACGGCATTTCGCTCGACCTGCGCCGCCACTTCATCCAGGAAGGCCGCAACTGGAACCCGTACGCGCTGATGGGCATGGGTTACCAGCGCTCGGAGGAGGAGTACGACGTGTTCCCGAACCCGAACTCGCCGGGCGAGCGTGAGGACGGCAACCTCGCCGCCAAGATCGGCCTGGGCGTGATGGGCGACGTCGGCAGCCGCGCCAAGATGCGTGCCGAGCTGGCCTACCGTGCCGACTTCGACGACCAGAGCGTCAATGGCGAGCGCGACGCCGACTGGTTCGGCGACATCCTCGCTTCGGTCGGCGTGGTGATCCCGCTGGGCGAGCGTGCCGTCGAGGCCCCGGCCCCGGCGCCGGCCCCGGTCCCGAGCTGCGCGGACCTGGACGACGACGGCGACGGCGTCAACAACTGCGACGACAAGTGCCCGGGTTCGCAGGCCGGCCAGACCATCGG
>NZ_VICD02000149.1 GCF_006546735.2 Marilutibacter maris
CGACCTCCCTGCCGCGCCACCGCCCCGCATGCTGCCCGGGCCCGTCGGCTTCCCTGCCTCGCTCCCGCCCGGTCCCGAAGGCGTCTCAATCCGTGTCGCTCGCGTCTCAGTCCCGCGCGTTCACATCAAGGGCATTCACATCAAGGAACAGATCGCGCGCCATCACCCCGATGTCCGGCTGGTCGATGAAGAAACCGTTGACCCCCAGGCCGTACAGCTGCAGCGCCTCGGCCATCGCCGACTGCACCTGGCCATTGGGCGACTGCGCCAGGTAGCGCTCCTCGGCGCGCAAGGTGTAGGGATGCACCAACAGGCCCTGGCCGAGCGCATGCGCGAGCATCGGATGCACGATCCCGGTGCTGCGGGTCGCGACCTCGGCGCGGCCGTCGCCGTTGCCATCCAGCGGCGGATCCAGCGCCAGCCGCGGCAGCAGGTTGCCCTTCCACGGCCCGATGCCCGAGGCGTAGTGGGCCTTCATCCAGGCCAGTACCGGTTCGCTCGCGAGCGCGCCATAGCGGGTGTCCGCACCCAGGCCACCGTCGACGACATCGCCGAGGTCGCCGTACAGCGCGGCCAGGTCGCGGCCGTGGGCGACGTTGTAGCGGACGTCGTAGGGAACTGCGTCGTAGAGGTCGTCGTAGAGCTGGACCAGCGGCAGGTCGACGCCGGCCGCCGGCATGATCGCCTTCTCCAGCTCGATCAGGTTCTCGAACTCGAAGCTCTGGATGAACACCCGGCGCGGGTCGGTGAAACCCTCGGCGACCAGGGTCTCGACCAGTTTCGCGCCCAGCGAAACGTCGATCGCAGCGCCGTCCAGGCGCCGCCCCTCGTGGGCGAAATAGGTCGGGTGCTTGGTCTCCGGATAGACGCCGATGCGACGCCCGCCGCGGCTCTCGCGCTTGATCAGCCGCAATACCTCGGCGAAGGTCGGGATGGTGTAGCGGCCGTCGTAGCGGGTGTTGCCCGGACGCACCTCGGGAATCCGCTCGCGCGCCCGCAGGGTCTTGATCTCGGCCAGGGTGAAGTCCTCGCTGAACCATCCGGTCAACGGCCTGCCATCGATCAGCTTGGTGGTCCGGCGATTGGCGAACTCGGGACGGCTGGCGACGTCGGTGGTGCCGGAGATCTCGTTCTCGTGGCGGGCGATCAGCACCCCGTCGCGGGTCGCGACCAGATCCGGCTCGATGAAGTCCGCGCCCTGGCGGATCGCCAGCCGGTAGGCCTCCAGGGTGTGTTCGGGACGGTAGCCGCTGGCGCCGCGGTGGGCGATCACGATCAGGCCGCCGTTGTCGGCGCGGGGACGACGGCGCCCGGCGGCTTCGGCGCCGGTGCCGGCGCGGTCGAGGGAGGCAGGATCGGACATCCGGGGTTCGCCGGCACGCGCCGGCGCGGTGGCGACCAGGGAACAGGCCGTGATCGAGTAGACCACGAAGGCCATCGCCGCGAGCGTCGCGCGGGCGGACAGGCGGCGATGGGAACGGCGGCGCGCGGGCGGCGCGGCCGGGGTTTCGACGAGTGGGTGCATCGGTGCCTCCAATGGCAGGCCGCGGGGACGCGGGATCTCGGGATGCCGACTCCCCCTGCCAGCCGACCGTTCCAGCCTCGCCAGCGCCGATTGCGTTGCGATGACCGCCGCGCGGCATGCCGATGACCCTGTGATCCCGGGCACGCGGCGCGGGCGGCGTGGAGATCGTGAACAGGCTCTCAGCGCGGCGCGACATAGCCTCCGGGCACCCCGTGCGGCGACAACACCAGTTGCCACAGCTGGGCGTTGCGGGTGCGGAAGGTCGCCATCGAACCGGCCAGGTAGAACCGCCACATGCGTCTGAAGCGCTCGTCGTAGCGTGCCGGCAACCGGTTCCAGGCGCGCTCGACGTTGTCGCGCCACGCCTGCAGCGTGCGGTCGTAGTCGGCGCCGAAGTTGTGCCAGTCCTCGATCACCAGCCGCCCCTCCACCGCCGCCGCGACCTGCGACGGCGACGGCAGCATCGAGTTGGGGAAGATGTAGCGCGCGATCCACGGGTCGGTGACGTGGCGGGTGAGATTGCCGCCGATGGTGTGCAGCAGGCACAGGCCGTCGTCGCGCAGGCAGCGCCGCACCCTGTCCATGAAGGTCGGGTAGTTGGCGTGGCCGACGTGCTCGAACATGCCGATCGAGATCACCCGGTCGAAACGCTCGTCGACATCGCGATAGTCCTGCAGGCGGATCTCGATCGGCAGTCCCGCGCACAGCTCGCGGGCGAACGCGGCCTGCTCCTGCGAGATCGTGATGCCCACCCCCTCGACGCCATGCCGCTCGACCGCGAACTTCAGCATCTCGCCCCAGCCGCAGCCGATGTCGAGCACGCGCATGCCCGGCGCCAGTCCCAGTTTGCGGCAGACCAGGTCGAGCTTGGCCACCTGGGCGCTGTCGAGATCGCCGACGCCGCGCCAGTAGCCGCAGCTGTAGACCAGGCGCTTGCCGAGCATCGCCCGATACAGGTCGTTGCCCAGGTCGTAATGGCGGCGCCCGACCTCGCGGCTGCGGCGCCGGGTCTGCTGGTTGAACCAGCGTCCGCGCCAGCGGTCGAGGGCGGCCTGCCAGCCCATCACCCGCCGGTCGAGCCGGGCCCGCATCAGCCGCGCCAGCATGCCGTCCAGCGACGCGACCTCCCACCAGTGGTCCATGTAGGACTCGCCCAGCCCGAGCGAGCCCTGCGCGATCACGCGCGCATAGAAGCGGTCGTCGAGAATCCGCGGGTCGCACTCGCCGCCGCCGCCGACGCGCACGCCGGCTTCGGCCAACAGTCGATCCACCCTGCGCTTGATCGGAGAATGCGTTCCGGCCATGGCACCATCGCGTCGCGACAATTCGGGCTCGACCCTACTGTCCGGGCACTGACGCCGGCGTCAAGACGGCGCCGCGCGAAGGCCCGCCCCGCGCTATCGGGTCGAGAACAGTTTCCGGTACTGCTCGGCGACGTACGGCAGCAGCGCCGATGCCGGCAACTGCACCACCTGCTCGCCATCCGAGTACGGCCCCACCTGGTACGGCGGGAACACGAAGCGGATCGCCTCGATACGCCCGTCGCGCCCGACGACAGGCTCGAACTCGCTGTAGTTCTCCGCCTCCGGGCCGGTGCCGTCCTCGATCATCCGGCGCGCATCGCGCATCATCCGCTCGCGCTCGCCCGGCGACAGTTCGTCGGCATCCAGGCGCTGCGACAGCGCGGTGTGCAGCGACTCCCTGACCTGCGAGGCGATCTCGGCCCAGCCGTCGCCGTCGGCGGGAAACAGGTCGGTGATCCGCAGCCGCTGCTGCTGCTCGGGCAGCCACACGAAGCGGGCCAGCAGCGGCGAGCTGTGGGCGCCACCGGTGTAGCTGCTGCCGTCGGCGGCGATCGCGAACAACTGCGGTGTATTGGCGACCTCGGTGAAGGTCAGCGACAGGTCGTACAGGGTCGCCGCCTCGCCCTCGGTGCGCGCGGCGACCGCCTGCATCAGGTCCTCGCGGGCATCGTCGGCATAGCGCTTGAGTTCGGCCGCCAGTCCCGGGTACTTCATCGCCGATGGCGGATAGGTGATGCCGACCACGTAGTCGGAGGTGACCTCGGACACGTCCTTGAGCTCGACCGGCGCGGGCGCGGGCGCAGGCTCCGGCGTTCCGGGTTCGGGCGTCCCGTCGGCGGCCTGGCTCGACGGCGCATCGGCCACCGGCGCCTGGCCGCGATCGCAGGCGGACAGGACAACGAGGCTGGAAAGGATCAACGCGGGAACAACGATCGGGGGGGAAGAAACGCGACGCATAAACTCCGTCCTGGGAGGCAATGCGGCCACGTTAACGTTCCCGATGTGATGCAGCGGTCACGAAACCAGCGGAACCGTGCCGCATCGCTTGCGGCACGGCGTGCGTGTGCGGGCGTGGCGGTAGCTCAGGCCAGCAGGGTCTGGTACTCCGGCCGCCGCTTCACCCAGGCCTCGGCATAGGAACACTGCGTCACCACCTTCAACTGCGCCTGGCGCGCATAGTCGAAAGCGGCCCGGACCAGGTGGCTGGCGATGCCGCGACCGCCGATCGCCTCCGGTACCCAGGTGTGGGTCACCACCAGGGTCCGCCCGTCCATGCGGTAGTCCAGATAGGCCTTGGTCCCGTCGATGGTGGTGGCGAACCGGTGGACGCCGGTGTCGTGATGGATCGTCGGCGCGTCGGCGGGGGTCTGTTCGGTCATGCAACTGCTCCAGGGGTCGACTTTGGCTTGGGCGGCCGCCGGAGCCGGGACCGCCCCGACCCATCGCACCCCGCCCATCGGGGGCCGGCCGCCCCCCAAGTATTAACACGAGCGGCCGCCGCTGCCTGCACGCCGGATGTGTCGGGATTTGGTTGCGTTTCAGGTCGGATCGCCCCGAACAGTGGCCAGCTTTGACGTACTGCGTCACATTTTTGGCCGGAATCCGCCTGTGCGGACGTGATCAAGGATTGGCACGGTATGTGCGTCAGCCTCAGCAGGGCGACACACAGGGGGGAGCAAGGCAATGACCGGCAACCAGATCGCTATGATCCAGTCCGCCAGCGATTCGGTCCTGATCGACCGGCTGTTCGCACTCGCGCGCAACGGCGAGGCTGGCGATGAATTCGACGTCATCGATGTCGAGGTCTACGAGCGCCTCGCCCGCTCCTACGGCCAGTCCCCGGATGAGCTGATCCGCGAGGATCACCCGCTCGCGGCCTGACCCGGCCGCATCGCGCGCAGGCTGCGCGCAACGGCGCCCCGCGACAGTCCCGAAGCTGCCGCGGCGCCCATGCGGGGCACCCGGCCCGGCCCTACATGAACGAGGGCCGGGTCAACTGGTTCAGGAAGTGCTCGCCGACCCGCGGCTCCATGAACAGCATGAACAGCACCCCGTAGATCGCGCCCGACAGGTGCGCGCTGTGATTGATGTTGTCGCCGCCGTTGCGGTCCATCCAGAACGAATAGGCGACATAGGCGACCGCGTACAGGATCGCCGGCACCGGCAGGAAGAACACGAAGATCAGCGACCACGGCGCCAGCAGGATGTAGGCGAACAGCACCGCCGACACCGCCCCCGAGGCGCCGAGGCTGCGGTAGTGCGGGTCGCGGCGGTGGCGGATCCAGGTCGGCAGGATCGCGATCACGATCGCCGACAGGTAGAACAGCACGAAACCCGGGTAGCCGATCCGCGGCAGGAAGAACGGCTCGATCGCGCGGCCGAAGAAGAACAGCGTGATCATGTTGAACAGCAGGTGCTGCCAGTCGGCATGGATGAAGCCATGCGTGATCAGGCGGTCGTACTGGTGTTTGCGCTCGATCGCCGGCGGCCACAGGATCAGCCGTTCGATCAGCCTCGGCTTCTCGAAGGCCTGCCAGCTCACCAGCACGGTGATCGCGATCAGGATCAGGGTCGACATCGTCTATCCGCTTCGGTTATCGGCGCCGGAATCGCGTCCGGCGGTTCCGGGATTGTGATCAGGCGCTGCGGTAATGGTCCTGCATCGGATAGCGGCGCGCATACAGCCCGAATGCCGCCGCCGCGACGAAGGCGAACCCGGCGAAGAAGAACATCAGGAACGCGTTCTCGCTCAGGCCGGTGCTGGCGATCTGCGCGGTCACCGAGTCGTTGCGGACCGCGGCATTGGTCATCAGCACCCACAGGTTGCCGTAGGACACCGACAACAGCCAGAAGCTCATGATCGTGCCCTTCATCGAGCGCGGCGCCTGGCTGTAGGCGAACTCCAGACCGGTCGCCGACACCAGCACCTCGCCGAAGGTCAGCAGCAGGTACGGCAGGATCTGCCAGGCCAGCGAGACCGGGTCGCCGCCGTCGATATACAACTGGATCAGGCCGGCGACGATCCAGGCCAGGCCCGAGAACGCGATGCCGAAGCCCATCCGCCGCAGCGCGGTCGGCGCGAAGCCCATGCGGCGCAGCAGCGGATACAGCACCAGGTTGTTGAACGGGATCAGCAGGATGACCATGATCGGATTCAGCGCCTGCATCTGCCCGGCGGTCACCACCAGCCAGCTCGGCCACCACCACAGCTCGTGCGGGATGTGCATGGTCTGGCCCTGCAGGACCCAGGTCGAGGCCTTCTGGTCGAACAGCGACCAGAACGGAGTGACCAGGGCGAACACGATCAGGATCCGCAGCACCGCGCGCACGCCCTCGATCGCGCTGGCCGGATGGCGGTCGGCCGCGCGCCCGAGCTGCATCGACGCGCCGGTGCCGACCAGGGCGATCAGCAGCCCCAGGCCGATCAGCACCGCCTTGACGAAGCCCATCGGCGGAATCAGCGCCAGCGAGGCGATCGCCAGCACCACGCCGGCGATCGCGACGAAGGTGCCGGCGCCCTTGCCCGGCGCCGGTCCGAACAGCGCGCTGCGCACCACGTTGAGGAAGGAGTCCGGATCCGGCGGCGACGGCGGCACGTGCACGTACTTGCGGCGCCCAGCCCAGAAGATCACCGTGGCGATGAACATCAACAGCCCCGGGATGCCGAACGCCACGCTCGGCCCGTAGTTGCGCAGGAAGATCGGCATCAGCAGCGAGGCGAAGAAGCTGCCGAAATTGATCGTCCAGTAGAACGCGTCGTAGACGATCTTCGCCAGCGACTTGTTGCTCTGGTCGAACTGGTCGCCGACGAAGGCCGAGACCAGGGGCTTGATGCCGCCCGAGCCCAGCGCGATCAGGAACAGACCGGTGTAGAAGCCGGTGCGGTTCTCCTCGAACAGCGCCAGGCAGGCATGGCCGGCGCAGTACACCAGCGACAGCCACAGCACCGTGTTGTACTTGCCGAAGAAGCGGTCGGACAGCCAGCCGCCCAGCAGCGGGAAGAAGTACACACCGATGACGAAGGTGTGGAAGATGTCCTTGGCCGCGCCCTCGCGGTCCGCTTCCGGCAGGTAGGCCAGCAGGATGCTGCTGACCAGGAACGGCACCAGGATGTTGCGCATCCCGTAGAAGCTGAAGCGCTCGCAGGCCTCGTTGCCGATGATGTAGGGAATCTGCCGGGGCAACTGCCCGGCGCCGGCGCTCGCGGCGGTGGTGTTCGACATCAAGTGGGTCCGGGTACTGGCACGAAGCGTCGAGCCTACCTCAGATTGGGGGGCTGGGGGATCTCAAGCATTGCCGGCTTGCCATGCCGGACTGCTTCGAAAACGTACTAGCCCCCCACATGAAAGATCGGACGCGCCAGAACGTCCAAGCAACTTGTCTCAACTGCTTCTATAAAGCAACTTTTATTACGCCACTTTTGACTCTTAAAACACCAGCCTTCCTAGCCGCCACCAGGACCATCATGAGCAGATCGCCCAATATTTAGCACACCGAACATATAGAAAAACAAAATAAAAGCCACACAAAAAACAAAATACCAAACAATCTCAACGACAGCTTGCCAGCCTCGCCCGGAATCAAGAGCACCAAGCAGGCCAGACGACTCGACTTCATCAATAACTATAGAAACAAGCCCTTTTCCTATAAATACATAAAATGACACCAGCCACAAAGAAAGCGCGCTACCAAGATACAGGTAAAACGATCTACATCCGCACCCAGAAAGAAAAACAAGAACCAAGGCCGGCAACAACAAGACAGCCACAGAAAGATCCGCAACAACCCTTGCTTGCACAAAGAGCCACACATCACCGGGATCACCTGGACTCACAAAAACCCAGTACTGTATGGCCCACGATGCCGCAATAAGTATCACCGCCAAAGCAACACCCCTAACGACCTTAGAAACAAAATCAATGACCATAACGCGCTCTCCACGCCCTCGCCAAAGCCCTATCCTGATCTCTAAACATTGCAGGTCCTGCCATCATGTTGGCAAACGCCCCAGGGCGGCCGAAATATTGATTGTAACCAACCCCATGAGTAACAACCCATACTTTCCCACCCGACTGAACGACGATTCGGTCAATCACCCCAGGATACAACGGATGAGCCCTCGTTGTTATATTCGTAACCAAGAAGTAGCCAGGATTCGCGACTTGATTAATAATTCCACCCGGAATCTTATAGGTACTCGGGAAATTCATTCCAGGATATCTAGTGGCAAACAACAGCCTATCATCCCCTGGCGCGGCGACACTTTGCGGTTTCAACATGAAGCTGGGAGCGTTATACCCCCCCAACATCAGAGCACCCACATTTTCCGGAGTACACCCATTTTCTGAAATCAAACAAATCGCATTTGCCTCCGTATAGCGATGATAAGAAGACTCACTGACGTCGTACTCGTTATCTCTCGACCAAGCCCCATGCTCCTGATGCACTTCATCATTAAATGCCCTTGAGAATGCTGCGGTGACAGCACCATTAGCGAACTTTCCGCCCGAGAGTTTCGCCGCAGTCCCACCCAAGACCGCCGCGGCAGCAACCCGCACCCCCGCATAGCTAGGAGCCCCGCCTCCAATCAGATCGATGGCAGGCGCAAACGCCTGGGTAACACCCGCACTGGCGAACCCATGTCCAAAACGCCCGCCTTGCAGCTTGGCCATGACCCCGCCGGTGGCACCATGGGCCATCACCTTGGCGCCATACCCTCCCCAGCTCAGACCGCTCCCAAACGCGTTTTCCCATTCCGTGGCCTGCGCCCATTGCGCGTTCTCGAAGTACGTCCCCACGCCGTAGAAAACGGCCGCTGAGAAAGCTCCATACAAGGCCCCCTGCCAAGTGCCCGTACTGACCCCTCCAGCCACGGCACCGATCAAGACGGCAGTACCCAGCTTCCCGAATACGGGAGTCAGATAAGGCGCCACGACGGATCCCACAATGGCTACCGCAGCCCCCAGCCACTGCCGCTCCTTGATGCCGATCATCCCGGTCGGGTCGGTATACGCCAGCGGGTTGTTGAACACGTAGGTATACGCGTTCCAGCTCTGCGGGTTGTCAGGCGCCTGGATGACCGGGTCGGGCTGCATGAAGCGGCCCATGTAGGTGTCGTAGACACGGCCGTTCATGTGGACCATCGCGAACTTGTCCAGCATTTCGTGGCCGGTGAACCCGCGCGGGGTCACGTTGGAGGCCGCTCCGTTGGCCAGTTGGGTGTCCGGATCGCGACGGCCGCCGTGGGCCAGGTAGTCCAGGCTCTCGACTACGTTGCCGTCGACGTCGGCGATGCGCGCCACGCTGCCCAGATGGTCGTGGAACAGATAGCGGGTCGTGGTCGTACTGCCGACGATGGTTTGCAGTTGCACGCCGGCCAACGTGCGACGCACGGTCGTCGCTCCGCCCTGCTTCACGATCTCGACATTGCCCAGGTACAGAGTGGTGCGGCCATCCTGATCGATCTGCTTGTAGCGCTGACCGTCCGGGCCGTACCAGAAGCGCGACAACCAGCCCCCGTTGTCGGCGCGAATCTCGTACATCCGGTTGTCCAGGCTGTAGCGCATCACGCGCGCGCCCACACCGGTGACGTCGCGGCTGGTCAGGTTGCCTCGAGCGTCGTAGGTCTGGGTCATCACGTTGGCGCCATTGACCAGTTGGGCGGCCTGATGCGCGCCGACGGTCCCGGTTCCGCCACTGCCGTAGCTGCTGTTCAGCGCGCCGCCCAGACCGCAGCCGGAACGGCCCTGGTAGGTATAGTCGCGGATCGCCCAGCCCTGCGTGTATCGGCGGCAGATATTCCCCAGCGCGTCGTATTCGTAGCTCTGCCAGGTGTTGTTGACCGTCACCCCGTCCTGCATGTCCAGCCTGGCCGAGACCAGCCGGTTCAGACTGTCGTAGGTGAAGGTCTCCAGGTACCGGTTTTCCTTGCGCTGGGTGTGCAGGTTGCCGGCGTCGTCCCAGGCGTACTCCTCGTCAACCAGGGCACACGCGCTGGTGCCGCTGCAGATCGAGCTGATCCGACCGCTTAGTGGGTGATAGCTGCGACGGACTTCAAGGGCCGTGGTCTGTCCACGCAGCTCCCGGATGATGTTGCCCCAGGCATCGGCTTCCTGATTGATCAGTGCGGTACGTTCGTTGTCGTCGTTGGGGATCGTACTGCCGAGACAGCCGGTGGAGTTGCGCCAGCAGACCGCCCTGGCGAAGCCGCGCTCGTTGAACTGGGTCGAAGCCCAACGGCCGCTGGCGTCCTTGACCCGCTGGGGCCGCCCCAGGCTGTCGTAGAAGACCGCCGTGGCATAGCTGTCGCCATCGATCGTGGTCGAGCTGCCGACCGGACGCCCCATGCTGTCGTAGCTGTGACTGCGGCTGTAGTCCAGCGCCAACCCACTTTGCCCTGTCCAGGCCTCGTAGCTGCCGCTGATGGCTTCCGAGGCCAACTGCCCCACCCCGTTCGCAGCGGTGTCGAACTCGAACGTCGACTGCGACTCGACCACCCCGTTCGCATGCTTGACCGTCCTGCGCCAGACTCGGCCACGGGCGTCGATCTCGTTCTCGACGCGGTTGCCTTCGATATCCTGCTGCGCCGTCAACTCGCCCAGCGCGTTGTACTCGAAGTAGGTGGTGCCCGAGTCCGGATCAACCTGACGGATCTTGCGCCCCGCCGCGTCGTAATAGAACACGTTCTTGATGTCGCCACGGCCCGCATCGCGCCACGTGTAGTAGAGGCTGCCGTCGGCGTAGTAGCTGTAGGCCTGGGCGAAGCCGGCGGCATCGGTGACCGAGGTCAGCTCGCCCAACCCGTTGCGCTTCTGGGTGGTGGTGTTGCCTCGCCCGTCGGTGATGAGCGTATCGAGTGCGACGTAGTCGGTCGAGGTGATGCTGCCGTCGGCCGCCACCGCATCGGTTGGCCGACCCAGCACGTCGAAACTGGTGGTGTTCCAGTCGCGTCCACTCGTGCAGACGTTGGATGCGACTGTTGGACCGTTGCTGCCCGCAGTGCCCGCCAGGAAGAACGGGTTGGACACGCGCTTGGACTGGCCGGCCGCGTTGTAATCCGTGCATACGGCCGAGACATCCTTGCCGCTGACGTTGATGTTGTAGGTTTCGCTCGCCTTCATGATCGGGCGGCCCAGCACGTCCATGTAGGTCCAGACGGCCGGCGCCCCACTGGCGATCGTTTCCTGACGGAACTTGCCTCCTGTCGGACACGAGACCTGGCCGCTACCGCTGCCGCACCAGCGATAGGTGGTCAGGCTTTCCTGCCCCCCGTTCGGGTCTCCAGGGGTCGCGCCAGGCACGGTCTGCACCCACGCGTAGTACGGGCGCCCCAAGGTGCCGGTGACCGCAACGGTGGCATTGCCGTTCATGTCCACCGCTTCGGTGACGTCGCCGAAGATGTTGCGCGACACCACCGTCTGGGTAACGCGTTCCACGCCACCGGTACCGCTCCAGAACGGCTCCGCCGTACTGACCGGATAACGTCCGCGACTGTCGTAGGTCGCCCGCGTATAGCGCTGGACCTGGGTCGGTGTCGCCGGATGGAAGCTGATCGCCGTGGTGCAGGAGGTCGCTGGATCGGCACAGGTCATGGAAACGGTACGGTTGCCGTACTCGTCATGAACGTATTGCTTGCGCAGGTCCTGATCGGCGCCGACACCCGACTGACTGCGCTCGGCCCGCAACAAACCCGTGTAGGCGCCGCTGGTCTGGTAGGAAAAGGACGCCGTCCTGACCACATCCGGCCGATTCGGTCTGCTGTGCGTGACCGTCGACGAGGTCAGGCGTCCCAGACGCCACAAGCTGCCATTGTCGGAATAGGCATTGGCCGTAACCACCGTGGACGTCGCGGTACCGCTCGTCCCGGTGTAGGTATCGACCGTGGTACTGCCCACGTTGCCATATGCGAGATAGGCGAACGTCGTCACAACCCGGCTGGTCTGCGCACCGCCAAACGGATCGCGCAGCTTCTCCTCCGTGCCGGCGGTGCGCACGTGGATCGGCCGCTGCTCGCCAGCGGCATACGAGCGGACGGTTGCGCCGAGGTCGGTGTCCGCCTCCCATACGTGGCTGCTGTCGGAGAACCAGTTGCCCGGCATGGTCGGGAACGCCGATCCCGGCGTGGCGAAACAGGCATTGGTAACCAGACCTTTCAGGCACCCCGATACGCCATAGCTGCCGCTGGCCACCGCGCGCTTGATGGTTCGCGCCGGCATGCCGATGTAGGGGAAATTCTGGTGATAGCTGCTGGTCGTGGTGACGTAGCCGGCTTCGTGGTTGGTATCGACCGTGGCGATCTCGCGGAATCCGAGATAACCACGCCCGCCGCCCTGCACCTTCGCGCCGGCGTAGCGGTAATAGACGTTGGCCATCGCCGCGGGGGCTCCCGCCTGAGGCGAACTGCTGGACGCACGCGACACCACGTAGGTGGGCGCCAGCAGGTCCTGCACGGGAGCGCCACGCCCCCAGTTGAGCGTCCGGGAACCGGTGTCGCGACGGTACACTGCCGCATTGGTCAGGGGGGCGTAGCCAATGTCGGTCTGTGCGCCCAGCCCATTGGTGACACCTGTGATCACATCGCGTGGCTGGTGCCTGAGGCTGGCCTGCGAAAGATAGTAGTCGGGGTTGTCGTCGAGCCTGAGCGCGAAGAAATCGAGCTGGCCGTCGGCATCCAGATCCGTGAACAGGTGCATCTTCCCGGCGGGATTGCAACTGGAGCCACTGCAGGCGACGGCGTTGTTGCCCTGCATCGCCGTCAACGCGGACAGACCTCCGGTGGCCAGGCCATAGCGGGCTCGAAACACCTTCCTGGTGCTTTCCGCGAACGGATACAGCATGTCGGCACGACCGTCGCCGTTCACGTCGGCAATGTGAATCTGGTCCTGGTCCTCCGGCTGGCTCCCGAGGTCGATCTGGAAGTCGAATCCAACGCCGTTGTTCAGATACAGATAGCGTCCCGACTCCAGCCGGTCGGTCAGGCCATCGCCGTTGAAGTCGGCGAAGCGGTCGGCCTTGCCGTCCGTCATGCTCCCGTATCCGCCACCATGCCGGGAAAGCAATGCGTATTCGGAAAGCGCGATACTGGTACTGCCTATCTGGTCCACCTTCTGGATACTGAGCCTGCTGAACACATGCTGTTCATGACAGTACGGATCGTCGTCGATCGGCGGAAACTGGGTGCCAGGAGGTGGCGTGTAACACTCTCCGCTACCGGTATAGGTGTAGTCGACGACAAAGTCGCGGTAGTAGACCAGGTCGGAGGCCTGATCGCCGTTGAAGTCGTACAACTGGTAGGAGCCAAGGCCATTGCTAATCGAGTCGAAATGGCTAGTCGTGCAACTGTAGTCAGGCGTTGGCAGACAAAAGTCCAGAGTAGGTACATCCCGGTAGACGATCTTCTCGCCCCCCCATTCCCAGTTGTTTCCGGAACGCGTCATCAGCCTGGCGTACCACGCCACCGAGTTCGGCGGCGTGGTGCGCCGGTAGACCACGTCGAGCAGACCATCGCCGTTGAGGTCGGCCAACTGCGGATGCAGAGAGCGACCGGACAGCGGACGATGAACCGCGATCGCCGGTGACATCGACGCAATCAGGTTGTTGGAGAAGTCGAAGACCGTCGGCAGATTGTCCGTCGCGGGAAAGATCGCCCAGGTATCGTTGGCGCCGGCACCGGCCATGAACAGGTCGTCGCGGCCGTCGCCGTTGTAATCGATCAGCTGCCAGCTCGCATCCCCCAGCGAAGACAGCAGGTTCGGCGTGCAATAGGGGGTCGAGGTGACGGGCCGGAAGTGCGACCGCCCCGCGCTGTCGAACTCGCCAACGGCAACGTTGACCGTCTCCTTGTTGCACGAGCTGCCACCATCCTTGAGCCATACCAGGTCCGGACGACCGTCCCCGTTGACGTCGCCCAGCTTCATTCCCCTGAACTTGGAGGCGCTGCCAAAGATGCCGGGATTCCAGGCATTGCTGGTGGAAAACTCATGCCGCCCGGCACTCCAGGTGAACTGGGTGGGCGCCAGGCATACGTTCTCGCTGCTGTCGCGGCACTCCTTGAAGCTGGAGAGGTTCTCGAAACCGCTGCCGGAAACGCTGGTCGCATACGAGAGCTTGTAATACCGGGCCTGATCGGCCGAGCTGCAGCCCGCGCCCGCGGAAGCGCACGCGGTAATGCTGTCCAACCGGCGACTCTGGGTCAGCCGCCCACCGGAGGCATAGCCATTGGACCACTGCGCCGCCGGCCGGACCGAATAAGTGAACATCAACTTGGCATACGGCGCCTTCGCGCTGCCGCTCTGCCCGGTCAGCACGGTCTTTCCGGTATAGCGAACCTCGCTGATCAGGTGTTCGCCCGTGCCCGCCCCCGCCGGATTCTCCAGATAGACGAAGTCGATGTAGTTGCCGGTGGAGTCCTGGAACCGTGTCTGCGCCCAACTCAGCGCAACCGCGGTCTTGCCCGCCGCGGTGCTGTTGAAGTAGCCGTCGGGACGGTTGCTGCTGGCGTTGTTGTCGCGATCGCCGTACCAGGAGGTCGATCCATCCTTGCGTTCGACGGTGAAAAAGGCCGGCCCATTCGCACTGCCGGTGGGCGTGTAGGCACAGACCCGCTGGAACGACTCGATCTCGGTGCGCAGGGTCTGCGCGGTCATGCCGCCGACGCTCTCGCAGGCGTAACCCCCGATGCCGGGAACAAGGCGCTGACCGTCGAGGCAGTAGCGATCGCTGCCGGTGAAGTTGATCGGTTCCGGATTGCCGTCGGTGACGGTTCCGCCGCTGATGAAGTCACCCGCCTCGCGTGTGGCCCGACAACGGCTGATGGACGACAGGCCGCCGATCGCCCAGCCTTTTCCAAGTGGGCCGTAACCCGCCTGACTGGAATAGTTGAGCGTCAGCTGCGGGGCCACGCCTGCGGTGCCCGGCACCCCATACAACGGAATCGAATAGGTCGCCGCACCGGATTCGTCGACCCTGAACTCGGCAGCAGTGGCGCCAACCTGGTCCGAGACCGTATCGGGAGCGGCACTGCCCGTCATTGCCTGCGGATCGGCGACCGCGTCCGCGACCAGCAATCCGATCGGTGTCAGCAGGCAGGAGACAACGAGAAAGAGCAGCGCCGCCGAAATGACCGACAGGCGAGAAGACATCGAATCCGACATGGTATTCCCCTGGATCCAGGATCCGAGGGTGCGGCTCGCGATGCCCCCTACGTCCCTGTAAGACACGAAAAACAATTCACGCGGACAACCCCGCGTTTCGCCGACGATCGCGGGTCACACTTGCGGCGCCGGCAATTTAGCGGGCAACGAAATACCACTTGCGTCACAAAAAAACAATATCCAATATCGGTAGACACACCCCTTGAGCGTCACGGCTCTCGACAGTTTTCGCGTCGACGGCCCTCCACACACCGGTACGCATACCGCGTGGTGGCCCCGGCACCTGTCAACACTACTGACACCCGCTGTCAGTAGCCCTTCCCCATCGCCCTGGTGACGCGGCAACGCTCCGCTACCATACGCCGGTCCTCCACAAGGCCCGCCGATGATGATCCGCACCCTGCCCGCCGTCCTCGCCCTGGCGCTGTCCGCCCTGTCCCCCGCCGCCGCGGCCGCGGCCGCCCCCGGCGACACCGCGCTGACCACCGTCGCCGAACGCAGCGGTTTCGTCAGGACCGGCCGCTACGACGAGGTCATCGCGCTGTGCGAGGCCTTCGCCGTCCGCTATCCGGACGCGGTGCGCTGCCAGAGTTTCGGCACCAGCCCCGAGGGGCGGCCGATGAAGTTGTTGGTCGTCTCCCAGTCGGGCGCGTTCACCCCGGAACAGGCGCGCGCCCAGGGGCTGCCGGTGACCCTGATCCAGGGCGGCATCCACTCCGGCGAGATCGACGGCAAGGACGCCGGCTTCCTGGCCCTGCGCGAGATGCTCGACGGCGAGATCGCGTCCGATGTCCTGCGTGAGCAGGTGCTGCTGTTCGTGCCGGTGTTCAACGTCGACGGCCACGAGCGCTTCAAGGCCTGGAACCGCCCCAACCAGCGCGGCCCCGAGGAGATGGGCTGGCGCACCACCGCGCAGAACTACAACCTCAACCGCGACTACGCCAAGGCCGACACGCCGGAAATGCGGGCGATGCTGGCGCTGTACGGCAAGTGGGACCCGCTGGCCTACATCGACCTGCACGTCACCGACGGCGCGCAGTTCGAGCACGACATCTCGATCATGGTCGAGCCCGTCCACGCTGGCGACGAGCCCCTGCGCGAGGTCGGTCTGGCGTTCCGCGACGGGGTGATCGCACGGCTGGCCGAACAGGGCTCGCTGCCGCTGCCGTTCTACCCCTCGTTCGTGGAATACGACAACCCGGCCTCCGGTTTCGCCGACGGCGTCGCGCCGCCGCGCTTCTCGCACGGCTACACCCTGCTGCGCAATCGCCTGGGGATGCTGGTCGAGACCCACTCCTGGCGCACCTACCCCGAGCGCGTGCGCGCCACCCACGACACCATCATCGCCTCGCTGCAGCTGCTGGCCGCGCACGGCC
>NZ_VICD02000150.1 GCF_006546735.2 Marilutibacter maris
CGTCCCCAGTCGCTCCAGTCGCCCGAGGCCGGCAGTGCCGCGGGCGCGGCGGCGTCGCCCGTCTCCGTGGCGGGCACCGATGGGGGCCTCGGTTCGGGGGGGATCGGTTCCGGCATCACCGGCACGATCCCGACCAGCGGCCGGTGGACCAGACGGTCGAGCCGCTCGGCCACCGCGTAGCCGCTGCTGGAGGACATGCCGGTCCAGTGGTAGAGCCCGGCCAGGCGGTTGGCGTCCTGGTTGTCGAAGGCCAGGCCCATCTCGAACACCAGCTCGTCGACGCTGCGCATGCAGCGGGGCCGGTAGGAGCCCGGTCGTCCGAGACCGGTGGCGGCGGTGTGCGGACGCCTGGAGACGCTTCCCAGGTCCTCGCAGCGGCGGTCGGTGAACACGCTGGTGCCGTCGGCCGCGGTGCAGCGCCGGATCTGCGCGTGGGCGGGCTCCGGAGTCAGCAGCGGCACGCCGCCAAGCAGCAGCGCGGCCAGTATCCGCAACACCGCCGAGGGCGGGTGGCGCAGGACGGGCGGGCGGAGCGAGGGCATCCGCGCAGCCTAACCCCGGCGGGAAGGCGCGGACAGTGCACCGGTCGGATCGATGCCGGCCCGCTGGGGCGCGGTTCAGGCCAGTCGATCGATCACGCTCTGGGTCGGCTTGGCGAGGTTGAGGGTGTAGAAATGCAGCGACGGCGCGCCGCCGTCGATCAGGCGCTGGCACAGCTGCGCGACCACGTCCGCGCCGAACGCGCGCACGCTGGCGGCGTCGTCGCCGTAGGCCAGCATCCGCTGCGCGATCCAGCGCGGAATCTCGGCGCCGCACATGTCGGAGAAGCGGCGGATCTGGCTGAAGTTGGAGATCGGCATGATGCCCGGCACGATCGGGATGTCGATGCCCGCCGCGCGGGCGTCGTCGACGAAGCGGAAGTAGGCGTCGGCGTTGTAGAAATACTGGGTGATCGCGCCGTCGGCGCCGGCCTCGACCTTGCGCTTGAAGTGGCCCAGGTCGGCATGGGCGTCGCGTGCCTGCGGGTGCATCTCGGGATAGGCGGCGACCTCGATATGGAAATGGTCGCCGGTCTCGGCGCGGATGAACTCGACCAGCTCGTTGGCGTAGCGCAGGTCGCCGGGACTGACCATGCCCGAGGGCAGGTCGCCGCGCAGGGTGACCAGGCGGCGCGCGCCCATCGCCTTGTACAGCTTCAGCAGCCCGCGGATTTCCTGGCGCGAGCCGCCCATGCAGGTGATGTGCGGCGCGGCGCTGTAGCCATGCTCGCCGGCCAGGCGCTGGATCGCTTCCGGCGTGTGGCTGAGGGTGGAGCCGCCGGCCCCGAAGGTCACGCTGACGTATTCGGGCGCATGCGCCTTGAGCCTGGCCGCGGTGCGGTCGAGCTGGCTGCGCTGCTCGTCGGTCTTGGGCGGATAGAACTCGAAGCTGATCGGCGTCATCGCGGTGTCTTGGGCCTGGTCGGCGGACATCATATCGCTTTATCGCGATGAAAGGAATTATGAAGCGCGCGGGGCGGTCCGGGTGGGGCTGTCGCCGCGATCGCGGACAATGGGGCCCGCTTCCAACACCGACCGGCCCGCCGCATGTCCATCGTTCTCACCCCTTTCGCCACCGCCCGGCTGTTTCCGAAGGAGCGCCGGCGCAACACCATCCGCGACTGCACGCCGGAGCAGTTCGAACGGCATCTCAATGCCCACGCGCCGCTGAAGGTGCTCGACGGCTATGCGCCGTTCTGCAAGCTGCACGTGCACCGCAACTGGACTTCGACCCGTTGCCTGACCGTGCCGATCAGCGACGACAACCGCCACCTGCTGCGCAGCGCCTACGAGGCGCGCACCCGGGACGAGCTGCCGGTGCTGGTGCGCTGGTTCGAAGGCGTCGAGGCGCCGGTCGCGGACTACCTGGTGGTGATCCTCTACAGCGCGGCGCAACTGGCGAAGGAGGGCGCGCCGATCGACGGCGAATGGGGCGTGGTCGGCTGCCTGTACACCGCCGAGCCGGAAGAGATCCCGATGGCGCCGATCACGATGATGCGCAACGCGCTGGGGGTGGAGGAAGGCGGCTCGGGGGTGCCGCTGGACCGCGACGCCTACCGCCGCGCGGTCGAGTTCTGGGACAACAATGCGAACTGGCGGCCGTAGCCGCGGCCGGTCAGGCGGAGGAGAACGGCATGTTTTCACGACTCATCGGCTGGTTGTTCAGTCGCGAGCGCGGGCACTACGACGGCGATGACGGCGGGGCGGGTGTCGAAGTCGGAGACGCCGATCCCGCGCTGTCGGCCGACCCCGCGTTCCGGCCGGCCAGGGGCTGGATACGGGTCGGAAACGGCGGCATCGGCGATATCGAAGCCGCGATCGTCGACTACGGCGGCCTCACCCGGGCTGCCCGCCCCGGCATCTTCAGCGTCGAACTGCATCCCCAGGGCGATGGCGCCGTGGCGGTGCTGTTTCCGGACGGCTTCCCGGCCTACGACCTGGCCAACATGACCGGCTGGCTCGGCGCGCCTCCGCAGCAGCCGGATGTCCACGATGCGGTCTGCTGGCTGGAGTCTCCCGGCGATGGCGTCCGCTATCGCCTGGAGCCGGAACTGGACAACGATCGCGGCGACACTCTGGTCGGCGCCAGCGCCGACGGGCGCTCGGTCCGGGTCTATCTTCCCGAGACCGGCGTCGGCGAGATATCGCAGCGCCGCGAATACGTGCAGGAGCCCGAACTGGAGCTCTCGCCGCGGCCGGTGACGATCGGACTCGTGCTCGACACCGATACCGGCTTCGGCAATCCGGACTTCCTGGTCGAGAGTCCGCTGGACCAGGACTGGGGCGAGTGACGGCGCTCAGCCCTCGCCCGTGCCGGCCCCCTTCACTAGTGCCATCCCAAGGCTGTCCGGCGCGGTCAGTGCGAAGCCGAACTGCCGGTAGAGCCGGAATGCCTGGCCGTCGGCGAGCAGGCTGACGTAGGCCGATTCGGGCACCTCGCGCTCGATGTATCCGGCGATCTCGCGCATCACCGCCTTGCCCAGGCCGCGGCCCTGGTGCTCGGGCAGCACCGCGATATCGACGACCTGGTAGAAGCAGCCGCCGTCGCCGATCACCCGGCCCATCGCCACGGTCCGGCCATCGCACAGCACCTGCACCGCGAACAGCGAGTTGGGGAGGCCGGCCTCGGCGGCGGCATGGGTCTTCGGGCCGATCCCGGTTGCCTGTCGCAGGTGCCGGTAGGTGTCGATCGCGGGGGTCTCGTGGACGACGGTGTACGGTGTTGCGGTCACGGGTTTCGGGCTCCGGAGCGCCCGCATCGGCAGATGCGGGCAAGGACGAGGGATGTCCGGATGGTTGTCGCCATCGCCGCCGGCGTCAATGTCGTGCCGCCCATGTCGCCCACCTGCCGGTGCGATCGGGTACGGCGACACGGGGCGGCGGGCACGCCGCGGTCAATACTCGAAGTCGAGCTTGAGCCAGGCGGTGCGCCCGGGCTCGTTGATGCGGACCGGATCGGCCGGAAAGCCGAAGTCGGTGCTGCCGGCGAGGTTGAGGTGCTCGCTGTAGTTGCGGTCGAACAGGTTGTCGACACCGGCGGTGAGGCGCAGGCGCTCGCCGAAGCGGTAGCCACCGTTGACCGCCAGGGTGGCGAAGCCGGCGCTGGGACCGAGGTCGCGTCCGACCACGTTGCCCTGGTTCCCGGCGACGCGGTCCTGTCCGGCCACCGCGCGCAGCAACAGCCCGACGTTCCAGCGCCGGTTGTCGTAGCCGGCGCTCAGCCGCGCGTCCAGTGGCGGCATCTGCGGCAACGCCTGTCCGCTGCTGCGATTCTCGCCCCAGGCATGGGCGAGGGTGGCGCCGAGCTTCCAGTGCGGGTCCGCCCGGAACTCGATGCCGGCCTCGGCGCCGCGTATCCGCGCATCGACGTTGGACACCGAGGACGCCGTGCCCATCATGCCGCCGCTGCGATAGGTGAACAGGATGTAGTCGTCGATGCGGCCGGCGTAGGCGGATACCCAGGCGTCGATGCGTTGGCTGTGGAACCTGGCGCCGATATCGACCTGGGTGGTGCGCTCGGGCTCGATCCCGGCGAAGGCGTTGGCCGCGCCCGTCGGGCCCATGTCGGCGGAGAACAGCTCCCAGTAGTCGGGCATGCGCCGGGTATGGCCGATGCCGGCGTACCAGCTCAACGGCGTCGTCGTCGCCGCCTGCTCGAAGCGCAGGAAACCCGACGGCAAGGTTTCCCTGCGGATGCGATCGGCGGTGGGGTTGGGCATCCCCATCATCCCGGTGGTGGCGCGCTTGTCGGTCGTCCCGGCGCGGTCGACGCGCGCGCCGGCGATCCACTTGCCGCCCCCGCGGCCCTCGCGGGACAGCTCGCCGAACACGCCGAGATTGGAGGTCGTGGCGTCGGTCGTCCACGGCAATGCGCGATAGGCGCCGCGGCCCATCGCGCTGCGTTCGCGGTGGCGGCTGTCCTGCGCGTCCATGCCGGCGTCCAGCGACCACTGAGACCATCGCCAGTCGAACGCGACCCGGCCGCCGTAGGTGCGGCGGTCGACGTTCGACGCCATGGGCATCGGCATCGGTCCGGCCGGGTTGGGGTCGCGCAGGCTGTAGTTGTCCATCACGTGATCGGCCCGGTTGTGGAATACCGTCGCCTCCATCGACTTCAACACGCCTTCCAGCCCGTCACGCTCGAAGCGCAGCGCATGGCTCTCGCGCCTGAACCGCGACCCGTCCATGCCGCGGCCGGCATAGCGGGCCTCGCCGTCGCCGCGGCCGGCGGACAGCTCCAGCCGGGTGTGCGCGTCGGGCGTCCATCCCAGCGCGACATCCAGGTTCCACTTCTTCCACGAGGACGGCACCGTGTTGCCGTCGCCATCCTCGTAGTCGTCGGATTCGGAGCGGTTGCCGTTGATCCGCGCATAGCCCGTCGGGTTGCCTGCTTCCAGATCGACGACCTGGTCGTTGCGCCCGAACGCGCCGCCAAGCAGGCGGCCGCTGGCGCGCACGCCGGGCGCGTCGAAGCGCTCGACGCTGCGCTCGAAACGCACCGTGCCGGCCGAGGCACCGGGCCCCCACAGCGCCGTTTGCGGCCCCTTGACCACGATCAGGCGGTCGTAGGTTTCCGGCGAGACGTAGGACAGCGGGTTGTCCATGCGGGCCGGGCAGGCGCCGGGCATGCTGCCGTCGTTGGTAAGCAGGTTCAGGCGCGATCCGAACATGCCGCGCAGGACCGGGTCTCCATTGCTGCCGCCGTTGCGCAGCGCGGTGAAGCCGGGAATGGTCTTGAGGTAATCGGCACCGTCGCTGGCGGGCACAGGTTGGCGCGGAATCTTCGGATCGGTGCTCCAGGTCAACGGCGAGTCGGGCGCCTCGGCGGTGACGACGACCGCGTCCAGCGTCGACGGGGAATCGGCGTCGCCGTCAGGCGTGGCGGCGACAGCGGAAGGGGACAGGCACAGCGCGGCCAAAACGGCCACGGACAGGCGCGACGAACGCATCGCCGCGCGGAGGGAGATCGACATGTGGGCTCCAAGGCACAAGCGCGCGGCACCGAGACCGCGCAGGAAAAGATGGCTTGTGGATCAGAGCGTCAGTGGCGGTGCCTGGGCGCCGAGGCCGCGCATGTTGCGCAGCGCTCGCGGCAACGACCGGTAGTGTCGTCGCAACAGAGGCGGCGGCGGGCAGTACGCCAGCAGGCAGAACAGCAACAGGAGCAGGGGCAGCGGCGTGCCCAGCGTGCAGTAGCCGCAGGCGTCGACGATCCCGCCGTCGTGGTTACCGCTGTCGTGATCCCCGGCGTTGCGGTCGTCCTGTCCGGTGCGCGCGTCAGCGACGATGGACGAGATGTCGACCCACCGAAGACCGCTGCTGGTGCACATCTCGACCAGTGTCGGCATCCCGGATGCCGCGTTGCCGGCGACCGCCAGGACCCGGCTGGCCGTCGGCATCAACGACATCAGCAGCACCGCCGCCAGGGCGAGCCAGCTCACGCGTCTGAAGAGGGCCGGAGATCGGATCACCGCGCAATTCTAGCCATGTCGCGCCATGCGTCCGGCGACCCGGAAAGGGCTTGAGCGCACAAGCGACCGATTGTCGCAGTCGGGGTGTCGATGCCGGATTCGACGCAACCATTGGATGGACGACGAGTCCGCGCCTGGTTGCGGGCGCGGTGTCCGATGCGTGGAGCGGGTCGCCTCAGGTGCCGGGCAGGGAAGGCGTCCGGACCGTGCGGTTGGCGATGAGAACGACCCGGCAACCGTCAGGCCATTCGATGCGATAGCGGATTTCCGTCGTCGGGTCGTGGTGGTCGTATCGGTGGCAGGCCGCGTCATCGCTGAAGTCCCGGAACCAGCACAGATAGTCCACCAGATAGAAGCCGAGTCTGGAGCGGGCGTCGATGCCGAGAAAGCCTTCCACGAAGGCACAGAACTCGCGGCTCCAGTTCTCTATGGGAACGCGCTGATGATTGTCCGTCATACAGTCGTCGTCGCAGGCGACCGCGTCCGCAAAGGTGACGCTCAGGCCGACCAGTTCGGTGTCGGTGGTCAGTGTGCGTGCGACCGCGTCGAGATATCCGCCAAGGAAGTCGCTGTGGCGTGGGATGGAGAACGCTTCGGTCATGTTCGATGGTGCTGATGCGGCCGGGCTGTGGCTAGAGGTTGATGGCTGGCGGGTGTTCGCTGGGTTCCAGAGGACGGTAAAAGAAGCGTCGGCTTGAACGAATTGTTGGAACTGCAGTCGATGACTACTTCTTACGTCTGATTTCTTCAATGATGACACCTGCTAAAGCTCCGCCAGCGCCAAACACGACGAACAACGGAACTCCAATGGCGCCGCCAAGTGCAGCGATGCCAGCGCCTTGACCAGATAGCGTTAGTGCAGCGGCAGCGGCGCTCATAGCCATCTTGGCAGGAAGGCTTCTCTCTTCCCAGCCGACGCGCTTCATCTCTCGCCACACAACGTTGAGGATTGGCGCAAGTACCTTCTTGTCGATGGATGCGGCGATTGCGCGCTTGGATTTCTCAAACGCAGAAAAATTGCTTGCTCTTATATCCAGCATCTTCTGTGCCCAGAATCGAAGGGCATCAAGATCCTCAGGCTTCGTTGCTGTGACGATAGCCCTTCCGATGTCTTTGACATGGCTACGCTTTCCGGTCATGAGCATGCCCCTGATGCCTAATGCAGTTCTAACGCCTCAGTTGAGCCGCGCCGCGAAGCGGCTTCGGCTTAAATGAATTGTTTGCGCGCATCAGTAGTCATCTCCAGAACAAAGCGCTGCTCGGAGTACTACGCCGGAGGGGCTTGGGGTCACCACAATCTCTACCTCCTTGTCGGCGCTGAACATTGGTAGTTCTGCCATGGCCGGCAAGTTGTATATCAGGATTTCGCCCTTTTGGCCGGAGAGGGGAAGGACGTGCGTAGGCAGCCCCATGACGGCAATGATCTGCTCATATGACTGACCTGGATGGAGAGTCTCACAGCGTTCTCTATCCAGGTTGCCTGCCGAATACCGACTGCAGCCGCTGAGCATGGCGGCGATGGCTGTAATTGCGGCAACTAACTGAAAGTTGGTCATGCGCCTTAATGCCAAGCAAACCCAGAAATGGGGTGATATCGAATATTCAGTCAGGTGGTTGACCGTCGTCAACTGCTCTCGTTCCGTTGCAGCGCCATGTCTTGCGCTGGGTATCGATGACGCATTTGCTGATGAGACGGGCGGAAATTACCGCGAATGTGGGGCGATATCTGGATGGACCCCGGAGATGATTTGATATCGCTTGTCAGGGAAAGCCAATGGCTTTCCCAGCCCCGATACAACCGCAGGCGCCCGGCCGGCACGGTTTCATTTGGCGTCGCGGCGATGGGTTGCGGGGGACGGCCGTGTTGGCCGGCTCCCCAAAAAACAAAACGGGCGCCCCGAGGCGCCCGTTTCGCGTACAGCCCTGTCGGCGAGGCCGATCAGTAGCGGTAGTGCTCCGGCTTGAACGGGCCGTCGACCGGCACACCGAGGTACTCGGCCTGGTCCTTGCTGAGCCGGGTCAGCTTGACGCCGATCTTCTCCAGGTGCAGACGGGCGACCTCTTCGTCGAGCTTCTTCGGCAGCAGGTAGACCTTGTTGTCGTAGAAGTCCTTGTTCGCCCACAGGTCGATCTGGGCCAGGGTCTGGTTGGCGAAGGAGTTGCTCATCACGAAGCTGGGGTGGCCGGTGGCGCAGCCCAGGTTCACCAGCCGGCCCTCGGCCAGCAGGAAGATGCTGTTGCCACCGTCGAAGGTGAACTTGTCGACCTGCGGCTTGATGTTGGTCTTGACCGCGCCGGAGGCGTACAGCGCATCGACCTGGATCTCGTTGTCGAAGTGGCCGATGTTGCAGACGATCGCCTGGTCCTTCATCGCCCGCATGTGCTCGAGGCGGATGATGTCCTTGTTGCCGGTGGTGGTGACGTAGATGTCGCCGGTGCCGAGGGTGTCCTCGACGGTCTTGACCTCGAAGCCCTCCATCGCCGCCTGCAGTGCGCAGATAGGGTCGATCTCGGTGACGACCACGCGGGCGCCGTAGGCGCGCAGCGAGTGCGCGCAGCCCTTGCCGACGTCGCCGTAGCCGCAGACCACCGCGACCTTGCCGGCCAGCATCACGTCCATCGCGCGCTTGAGGCCGTCGGCCAGCGACTCGCGGCAGCCGTACAGGTTGTCGAACTTGCTCTTGGTGACCGAGTCGTTGACGTTGATCGCCGGCACCAGCAGCTTGCCGTCCTGGGCCAGCTGGTAGAGGCGGTGGACGCCGGTGGTGGTCTCCTCGGAGACGCCCTTCCAGCCCTCGACCACGGTGGTCCAGAAGCCCGGGCGCTCCTTGGCGACGCGCTTGAGCAGGTCCTTGATCACCTTCTCTTCGTGGCTGCCGGCGGGCGCGTTCACCCAGCTCTCGTCGCCCTGTTCCAGCTCGTAGCCCTTGTGGATCAGCAGGGTCACGTCGCCGCCGTCGTCGACGACCAGCTGCGGGCCGAGGAAGCCGCCCTTGCCGTCGGGGAAGCTCAGCGCCGACAGGGTGCAGTCCCAGTACTCCTCAAGGCTCTCGCCCTTCCACGCGAACACCGGGGTGCCGCTGGCGGCGATCGCGGCGGCGGCGTGGTCCTGGGTGCTGAAGATGTTGCACGAGGCCCAGCGCACGTCGCCGCCGATGTCCTTCAGCGTCTCGATCAGCACCGCGGTCTGGATTGTCATGTGCAGCGAGCCGGTCACGCGCACGCCCTTGAGCGGCGCCTGCGCGGCATGCTTGCGACGGATCGACATCAGGCCCGGCATCTCGTGCTCGGCGATGTCGATTTCCTTGCGGCCCCAGTCGGCCAGCGAGATGTCGGCGATCTTGTAGTCGCCATCCTGGGAGAAGGTCTTGGGTACAGCGTTCATGATGGACTCCGGTTCTGTGCGCCCCGGCGGTCGCGTGGACCTTCGCGGGACGCGGGTTCTCAGACCGGGCGCCGTTGTTGCATGGGCTGCCTCGCCGAGCCTGGCCGTGCCCGCATCGCGCGGCAATGCGCTTGGGGACGGTCGCAGCGCCCCTCGGCGGGAGCGGAGGCAGATTCTAACGCCTTTCCCGCCGCATCATGGCAACCTGAGGTTGCTACAATTCAGCAATTGTGGACGCGGCCGTACCCGTTCAGGCGCGGCGGTGTCGACCGGACGAAATGGAATGAAGGGGAATCTCATGGAACGAAACAGCGACACCGGCAACCGTGCGAACCAGGCCCAGACCCATGTCATCGGCGAGGGCGACGCGCTGGCCGACCTCGCCGAGCGCTACGGCGTGACCATCCAGATGCTCGATGCCGCCAACCCGGAGCAGCAGCTTTCGGTGCGCCGGCTGGTGGAAGGGCAGGAGCTGCAGATCCCCGCATCGCCGATGAGCGTGACCGCGGCGATCGGCGAGCAGGAACTGAAGCAGGGCTCGGGCAGCAGCGTGTCGGTCGAGGCCAAGAGCGGCGGCACCGCGGCATCGTTCGAGTGGAAGCCGGGCGAAGGCAGCGTCAAGGGCGCGGTGCAGAATTCGGTGTCCGATCCGTTGTTGGGCACGCTGGGCGCCGGCGGCAGCCTGGAGACCAACGTCAAGCGCGTCGAGGGCGAGCCGCCCGCCGCCGGTCCGGTCAGAGGGGTCAGCAGCGACAACGGCACGACCACCGTGAGCGTCGAACACGAACTCACCGCGCTGTCGGTCAAGCGCGAAGTGGAGAGCGGTGCGGTTGCGGTGGAAGTGGCGGGCAGCGTCGGACAGACGCTCAAGTACGAGGTGACCCTGCCCGGTGCGGACGCCGATCCCGCCGCCGCCGCCCGGATCAATCCCTTCGATCCGACGACGCTTCCGGACGGTGCCTCGGTCACGCTCAACCAGGCGGACTTTGCCCAGCACTCCATGGAAGCCACGTTCCGGCAGATCGCCATCAGCAGCCAGCTGAAGGAGAGCGAGGGCGCCAGCTATTCGATCACCCGCGAAGGCGATACGGTGAACGTGGTGATGGGCCCGAGCGAGGCGGTGGAGGCGTTCAACGCCGTCGGCTTGAAGACCGACATCGCGACCGCGATGCTGGGGCGCAAGGACGCCCTGGAGTCGGCCACCCTGCAGACCGCGCGATTCGACCTGGCCTCGCCCGACGGCCAGGCGGCGTTCGCGCACTTCGTCGGCACCGGCGAGGTCGCCTCGCAGACCCCGGGCGTCAGCGAGGTCGCGACGATCGAACGCACCGATTTCAACTCGCAGACCCGCATGCAACTGGGGCTGGGGTCTGAGCAGGCGCGGGTGCAGGCCGATCTGGCCGGACCTGAAAACAGCGGTCAGTTCGTCACCACCACCTATGCCGACGGCTCCTTCGCCCGCACCAGCGCACTGCAGTACAGCGACAACGTGCCGCTGCAGGTGGTGCAGCGCTTCGATGCCGACGGCAACGAGCTCGGCGGGATGCGCGCCTACCGCTTCACGATCGATACCGACCGCCCCGAGTACGGCATGTTCGACCGGTTCATGGGGCACAACGAGCAGGCCGAAGAGCGCAACATGGCCGGCAATCTGAACGTCGCGATCACCGGCGCGCAGAGTGGCGAGGGGCCGATCAAGCCCGGCGACAAGGTCGTCATCGAGTTCAACGAGGCGCAGATGCAGGCCTTCATGGGCCAGGTGCGCGCGGCCTCGCCGGACGACCGCCGCTGGATGGAACAGCGCGAGGCGGACGGGCAGGCGGTCGGCAGCATGGAGTTCGCGATATCGATGGCCCGGCATGTCGGCAGCGGCTCGTACGCGTTCACGGAGAACCTCCACCGCTACGCTCAGGGCGCCGATGGCGATATCGCCAACGATCGCGTCGACCGGATCGATGCGACGGTGAGTAAGGCCTCGGGCGAGGTGCTGTCGGGCACGCAATGGCAGCGCGCCGGACAGCAGCCGCCGGAACTGGGCACGTTGCCGCGCGACGCCGGCAGCGACCGGATGTTCGATCACCTGTACCAGGGGTTGCAGCGTGGCGATGCGGCGGCCGACATGGCGATCCGCGACGTCGGCGCTTCCGATCATGCGCGGGCGATGTTCACCCAGGCCGGCATGCAGGTGGAGGCGCAACTGCGGGCGGCGACCGAGCAGCAGCACAACGAACAGCAGGAACGGCAACGCAACGAACAGCAAGGCCAGCAACAGGAGGCCCTGCAGCGCTAGGGTCGGCGGGAGCCGTGCGTCGATGGTCGTGGCGACGGGTACAGCGTCGCCGCGGCTCGCGCGTCGTGCTCCGGCCCGGCCCGCCGCGGGACGGAGAATGATGTGTGAATGATGCGAATCTGAAGGAAACCGTGGTCCGCGCCGCCGAGCTGCTGGACCTGTTCAAGCGCCAGAGCGAAGAAGCCGGTCGCGCCAACCGCGACAATGCCGCGCGCCTGCAACGCACGGTCGAGGAGGCGCCGCAGCAGATCCGCAAGGCTGCCGACGAGGCACTGGCCCGTGTCCCGGGCGAGGTCGCGCAGGCGGTGCGTGGCGGGGTCGGCGGCTCCCTGGCCGAACTCGAGCGGGCGGCCGCGGCGAGCGGCAAGCGCATCGATGCGGCGGGGCAGGGGATCGCCCGGCTGGCGAATCAGGCGGCGACGGTGGAGAAGCGTCTGCTGACGATCACGGTCGCGGTGGGGCTGGTGCTGTTGCTGGCGGCCGCGGTCGCCGCCGGCGGGCTGTGGTATCTGCAGCGCGAGATCTCGCGCAACCAGGTCGAGCTGGAGCTGCTGCGCGCCTACAACCGCGCCGATGTCGTCCTCTGCCAGGACGGCCGCCTGTGCGCGCGACTGGAGCAGGATGGCACGGGCGGAGACGGCGAGTACCGCGTCGTCGCGCCCCGCCGCTGACGGGAGGTTGCGAAGCCGCTGGCGCGGCACGCCCCGCCTGCCGGTTTCGTATGCGTGTCGCCGCCGTGCGTCGTTGCCGGAGACGGGGACGATCCGGTCCGATGCCGGGTTCGCGGGTTCGCGGGTTCGCGGGATCCTGGGCCTGGGCCCGGAATGACGACGGGCCGCGTGAGGGCGGCCCGTCGGTATGCCTGGAACAGGCGCCGGATTACAGCTTGGCGGCCTTGCGCAGCTCCTCGGCCTTGTCGGTCTTCTCCCAGGAGAAGGCGGTCGCGGTGTGCTTGTTGCCGTCGATGTCGAGGTAGCTGACTTCCTTGGGCTTGCGGCCGAAGTGGCCGTAGGCCGCGGTCTGCTGGTAGATCGGGTGGATCAGGTCGAGCATCTTGACGATGCCGTACGGGCGCAGGTCGAAGTGCTTGCGGATCAGCTTCTCGATCTTGTCGTCGCTGATGCGGCCGGTGCCGAAGGTGGTGACCGAGATCGAGGTCGGCTCGGCCACGCCGATCGCGTAGCTGACCTGCACTTCGCACTTGTCGGCCAGGCCGGCGGCGACCACGTTCTTGGCGACGTAGCGCGCGGCATAGGCGGCCGAGCGGTCGACCTTGGACGGGTCCTTGCCGGAGAACGCGCCGCCGCCGTGGCGGGCCATGCCGCCGTAGGTGTCGACGATGATCTTGCGGCCGGTCAGGCCGCAGTCGCCGACCGGGCCGCCGATCACGAAGATGCCGGTCGGGTTGATGTGGATCTTGTTCTTCGGCAGCGACTCGAACCACTTCTTCGGCAGCACCGGCTTGAGGATGTGCTCGCGCACCGCCTCGACCAGGTCCTTCTGCTTGATGCCCGGGTCGTGCTGGGTCGACAGCACCACCGCGTCGAGGCCGACGATCTCGTTGTTGTTGTCGTAGCGCAGGGTGACCTGACTCTTGGCGTCCGGGCGCAGCCACGGCAGCTTGCCGTTCTTGCGCACCTTGGACTGCTGCTCGACCAGGCGATGGCTGTAGTAGATCGGCGCGGGCATGAACTCCGGCGCCTCGTTGCAGGCGTAGCCGAACATCAGACCCTGGTCGCCGGCGCCCTGTTCCTCGGGCTTCTTGGCCTTCCTGCGGGTGCCGTCGACGCCGGCGGCGATGTCGGGCGACTGCTTGCCGAGCATGTTGATGATCGCGCAGGTGTGGCCATCGAAGCCGACGTTGGAGTTGTCGTAGCCGATCTTGTTGATGACCTTGCGGGTCAGCTCCTCGATGTCCACCCACGCGGTGGTGGTGACCTCGCCGGCGACGATCGCCGCACCGGTCTTCACCAGCGTCTCGCAGGCGACGCGGGCGCGCTTGTCCTGCGCCAGGATCGCGTCGAGGACGGCGTCGGAGATCTGGTCGGCGATCTTGTCCGGATGGCCCTCGGACACGGATTCGGAGGTGAACAGGTAGCTGGACATCGAGGCAATATCCTTTGATTCGAATGAAAGGATGGCCGCGCATCATACAGAACTGCGGGCCATGCTGCATTGTGCACTTTCGAGGTGTTGCCCGGGGTTAAGCGGCGTGACCGTGGTCGATCCGGCGCCATGCCGGGGAGCGGGGCCGGCCCGGGCGGGAGCGTGTCACCGCTCTGTCTTGCCGCCGACATGCGACTGTCGCCGCCGGGCGTCAATCTTCGCGCCGACAGTCATCGGCTGCCGCCGCCAACGCGCCAACGCATGGGCAAGATCGAACAGCGCCTGCAACAACGCTTCCCGCACTGGTTCAACGGGCGTCGCGCCCGTCTCTCCCGCCCGCTGCTGCGTACCCTCGGTCGCTGGTCGCGGTTGCACGAGGTCGACCGGTTCCTGGAGGCCAACGCCCACCTGCGCGGGTTCGGCTTCGTGTCGGCGGCGCTGGACTACCTGGGGACCCGCTACGGCGTCGATCCGGCCGAGCGTGCGCGGATCCCGGCCCGCGGCCGGCTGCTGGTGGTCGCCAATCATCCCTCCGGCGCGCTCGACGCGCTGGCGTTGCTGGACCTGGTCGGCAGCGTGCGCAAGGACGTGCGGATCGTCGCCAACGACCTGCTGTCGGTGATCGACGGCCTCGGCGAGCTGCTGCTGCCGGTGCGGATCCTCGGCGGCCGCCCGAGCGTGGAGAGCCTGCACGCGATCGAGGCCGCGCTGGAGGCCGAACAGTGCGTGATCGTGTTCCCGGCCGGCGAGGTCGCCCGGCTGGGCCTGCGCGGGGTCACCGACGGACGCTGGCGCCGCGGCTTCCTGCGCTTCGCGCGCGCCACCGAGGCGCCGGTGCTGCCGATCCGGGTCGAGGCGCGCAACTCGGCGTTCTTCTACGGCGCCTCGGCGCTGTTCAAGCCGGTCGGGACGGCCCTGCTCGCGCGCGAGATGTTCGCCCGCCGCGCGCGCCGGGTGGTGCTGCGGGTGGGGCGCCTGCTGGACCTGCCGGACGACGCCGAACCCAGCGTGCTGTTGCGCCAGGTGCGCCGCGAGCTGCATGCGATCGGTACCCGTCGCGAATCCTACGACCCGCTGCCGGCGGATGCCGCGATACCCCTGATCCGGCCGATCGCGGCGGCCCAGGTCGCCGCCGGCATCGCCGGGATGCGGCTGCTGGGAATGACCACCGATGGCAAGGAAATCCGGGTCGGCCGGTTGCCGACCGGAGCGCCGCTGCTGCGCGAGATCGGCCGCCTGCGCGAGATGACCTTCCGCGCGGTCGGCGAGGGCACCGGGCGCCGGCTCGATGTCGACGAGTATGACGGCTGGTACGAGCACATCGTGCTGTGGGACGCGGCGGCGGAGAAGATCGCCGGCGCCTACCGGATCGCCCGCGGCTCGGCGGTCCTGCCCGAGCGCGGCACCGCCGGCCTGTATACCGCGTCGCTGTTCCAGTACGCCGGGGAGACCCTGCCGCGCCTGCACGAGGGGATGGAGCTGGGGCGCAGCTTCGTGGTGCCGGAATACTGGGGCAGTCGCAGCATCGACTACCTGTGGCAGGGCATCGGTGCGTACCTCGCCTGCCACCCGCGGGTGCGCTACCTGTTCGGGCCGGTCTCGATCAGCGCCGCGCTGCCGGTCGAGGCGCGCGAGCAGATCGTCGCCTACTACGCCCGCTACTACGGCGGCGAGGCCGGGCAGGCGGTGTCCAACCGCCCGTTCGCCTACCGCGCCGCACCGCCGGACTTCGATCCGACCCTGGACGCGGCGACCGCGTTCCGGGTGCTGCGCGACAACCTCGACGCGCTCGGGGCCGCGCTGCCGATGCTCTACAAGCAGTACACCGACCTGTGCGAGCCGGGCGGGGCCCGCTTTCTCGCCTTCGGCGTCGACCCGGACTTCAGCGACTCGGTCGACGGCCTGATCGAGGTCGACCTGCAGATGCTGCGCCCGAAGAAGCGGGCGCGATACCTGGGCTGCGCCATCGGCGAGGCGCGAGCCGGGGCAAGCGATCATCCGCGAGAGAGGGGGGCCTGCGCATGAGCACTCCGGCAACTGCTTCGACGACCACCACCGTGACGCAGTTGCCGCAGAGGCGACGCGCCGTATTCATCTCCGACGTCCACCTGGGCTCCAAGCACTGCCACGCGAACCAGCTGGCGGACTTCCTGCAGGCGCTGCGCTGCGATCGCCTGTACCTGGTCGGCGACATCGTCGACCTGTGGTGGATGGCGCAGCGGCGCGCGCGCTGGGGCAATGCGCACAATCGGGTGATCGAGGCGCTGCACGCGTTGCGTCGCGACGGCACCGAGCTGATCTACGTGCCCGGCAACCACGACCGCCCGATCCGGCGTTTCTGCGGACTGGCGCTGCCGCGCATGCAGGTGCGCCGGCGCACCATCCACACCACCGCCGACGGCCGCCGCCTGCTGGTCACCCACGGCGACGACTACGACGCGCAGACCCACTTCGGCAGCCTGCAGGAGAAGCTCGGCGACTGGCTGTACTACCGCATCCTCAGCGGCAACCAGTTGTTCAATCACCTGCGCCGCGCGTTGGGGATGCGCTACTGGTCGTTGTCGGAATTCCTCAAGCGCCAGAGCGGTGCGGCCGAACGTTACATCGCCCGCTTCGTCCAGGCCGGCCTCGACGACGCCTCACGCCGCGGCCTGGACGGCATCGTCTGCGGCCATATCCACCGTGCCGCGCTGTTCGAACGCGACGGCCGCGTCTACGCCAACGACGGCGACTGGGTCGAGAGCCTGAGCGCGCTGGCCGAGGACCCGGACGGCAGCCTGCGCCTGCTGTCGCACAACGGCGAAACCCTGGCGTTGTTGCCGGCACGAACGTCGCATTCCTCGTTGCCGCAGACGCTGCCCGACGCCGCCTGAGCGGCGCCGGCGCAGGCTTCAGGCGTCGTCGCGGTACAGCGCGCCAAGCTCGCGCAGCAGCAGCGCGTACTCCGCCTCCAGTCCGGCGCTGTCGCATACGGTCTGCGACAGTTCGGCGAGGATCAGCTCGCGCAGGCGCCGGTGCATCCGCGCCAGCTGCGTCGCGACGCCGTCCACGTCGGTGCCGAGCCGGGCCGCGGCGACCAGACGGTGGGCGAGGGCGTCCGCGACCGGCTCGCCGCCGTTGCCGTAGACCGGGACCAGCAGGCCGATCAGGGTTTCATGGAGCCTCTCGCGTCCCTCGGCGCGGTACTCGCGCTCCAGCGCACGCCCGGCATTGCGCAGCACGGCCAGTGCCCACGCGTGGTCGAACGCAGCGGTCGGGGAGGCGCGGGTGCTCGGGGCGGCGCCGCGATCGTCCAGGAACCGCGCCAGCGCGTCCCGCAGGAACGGGCGGAAGCGATCGGGTACGCAGGCCGCGACGCCGGCCGCGCCCGGAGCGAGCAGCCAGGCGAAGAAGTCCCGGGCCAGATCCCCGGCCTCGTCGTCGCCGCAGCCCAGCCCGCGCAGATGGCCCAGCACCGTGCAGCGGTAGTCCTGGCAGATCGCGACCAGGGCCGTGCGCACCTGGCGGGGATGGCCGCCGCCGTTGACGACCAGGCTCCAGCGGCTGCTTGCGAATCCGGACACACGGGTCTCCACGGTCGGGCGCCGCCGGCCGCCGCGTGCGCGGTGATCGGAAAGCGTGCGGTGAAGGCCCCCTGTACCTGATGCAGAACGCATCGAGGGGCCGGTTGGCGGCCATCGACGCGGCCGCAACGGCGCGCGGGTATCGGCAGGCATCGCGGCGGGGCCGCGCGGACGGCCGACAACCGGTAGCATCCGCGCATGGATTCACTC
>NZ_VICD02000151.1 GCF_006546735.2 Marilutibacter maris
CCCTACCCCTCGCCCGTCGCCGATCCGGTGCAGATGACCCTGGTCGATCGCGACAACGGCGACTGGCTGCCGACGCACCCGCACCGAGGCGAACAGTGGGTCGCCGGCCAGCCGGGCCACCGCTATGCGGTGCGCCTGACCAATACCAGCGACCGCCGGGTGCTGGTGGTGCTGTCGGTGGACGGCGTCAATGCGGTCAGCGGCGAGACCGCCGACCCGTCCCAGGCCGGCTACGTGCTGCAACCCTGGCAGAGCACCGAGATCGGCGGTTGGCGCAAGTCGCTGGGCGAGGTCGCGCAGTTCGTGTTCACCGATCCGCGCAACAGCTACGCCAGCCGCACCGGACGCCCGCGCAATGTCGGCGTGATCGGGATCGCGGTGTTCGAGGAGGCCTGGTATCCGCGGCCCCACCCGCATGCACCGGGCATCGCCAAGTCCGAAGCCTCGCGCGCCGACGCTCCCGCCGCCGACATGGCCGAGGCCGAGTCGAGCGGCTACGCCTCGCGTGCGCAACGACAGCAACTGGGCACCGGCCACGGTCAGCGCGAGTGGTCGCCGGCCTCGCGCACCCACTTCGTCCGCGCCAGCCGCCACCCCAGCCAGGTCAGCGAGATCCGCTACGACACCCGCGCCCAGCTGGTCGCCCGCGGCATCATCCCGCGCTGGCGCCACCATCGCGACGACATCGCCGCGCCGCGCGCGTTCCCGGGCGGCTTCGTCGCCGATCCGCCGCGATAACGCCGGACCACGCACCCACCCCGACCGCGAACCGGCCGCCCCCGGCCCCGCCGATGCGACGGAGCCGGGGACGGCCATGGGTCGGTTGCAGGTGTGGATCCGCCGAGGTGCCGATTCACTGAGGAGCGGATCCGGTCGGGGATCGATCCGGCGCGGGACCGATCCCCCGCAGGGGGGCAGCGGGGGTCAGTGCAAGCCGCGCTCGAAGTCGCGCACCTCGCGCTTGGCGTGTTCGCGATCCCAGCCGTACTGCTCCTGCAGCTTGCCCGCCAGGTACTCGGAATTGCCTTCGGCGATGTCGAATACGTCATCGGTCAGGTCGCCCCAGCGGGCCTGGGCCTTGCCTTTGATCTGCTTCCAGTTGCCAGCAATGATGTCCTTGTTCATGCGGATGCCTCTCGATGTGTGTGGGGGAAGCGGTCGTACTGCGACCGCGCATGCAGGGTCCCGCACCCACCGTTCGCATCGGATCATCGCGGCGTTATTTCGCCGCAGATGTTCATGAACCCCTCCCGAGCCGTTCATCGCACGTACGGTTGCAAAGAAAAAGGCCGGGAAATTCCCGGCCTTTTCCGTGCGTGAGGCAGACTCGTCCAGCGGCTCAGCATTTGCCGTCCTTGCAGTCCTCGGCCTTCTCCTCGACCTTTTCGCCGACGGCCTGCACGTCCTTGCCGGCGCCGGCCATCGTGTTGCAGGCGCCCAGGGTGCCCACCAAGAAAGCGGCCAGCAGCATCAGTGCGATCAGACGCTTCATTTCGCATTCCTCCCATCGTGTGGTGGCGGATCGCGCGGTCCGCGGAGCAACCGCTAGGACATCGACCGCGAAGATCCGGGGCATGCGGGGGCATGCCGTGCCGTCCATCCCACGACAAGCGCCATGCAAACGACGTGAAACCGGCCGCCGCCGGTCAGCACCCGCTCAGCTGGCCTCGACGCTCTGTTCAGCCGGCGCGCTCAGTCGCGCATCAGGGTCGACTTGCCGAACAGGCTCTCGACCAGGTCCACCGCCAGCTTGCCGGTGCGGTTGCGCTTGTCCAGCACGGGATTGAGTTCGACGATGTCCAGCGAGGCCATGCGGCCGTTGTCGGCGATCATCTCCATCACCAGCTGCGCCTCGCGGTAGTTGGGACCGCCCGGCACGGTGGTGCCCACGCCCGGCGCGATGCTGGGGTCGAGGAAGTCGACGTCGAAGCTCACGTGCAGGTGGGTGTTGTCGTCGACGCCTTCCAGCGCCTCCTCCATCACCCGCTTCATCCCGACCTCGTCGATGTAGCGCATGTCGTAGATGTCCAGGCCGTGCTCCTTGACCAGCCGCTTCTCGCCCTGGTCGACCGAGCGGATGCCGATCTGGCGGATCACGTCGGGGGTGATCGCCGGGCCTTCGCCGTCGAGATGGGTCAGTTCACGGGGGCCGATCCCGCACAGGCAGGACACCGGCATGCCGTGGATGTTGCCCGACGGCGTCACCTGGCTGGTGTTGAAGTCGGCGTGGGCGTCGAGCCAGAGCACGCGCAGCTGCTTGCCGGTCTCGCGGCAATGGCGGGCGACCGCGGTGATCGAGCCCAGGCCGAGGCAGTGGTCGCCGCCTAGCACGATCGGCAACCGCCCCTCGCGCAGCTCCGCGCGCACCGCGTCCATCACCGCGCGGTTCCAGGTCACGACCTCGGCCAGGTGCCGGTAGCCGTCGACCGGCGGCAGCCACGGATTGCGCGGACCGTCAAGGTTCCCGCGGTCGACCACGTCGACGCCGCGCGCGACCAGCGCCTTGCCGAGCCCGGCGATGCGCAGCGCCTCCGGTCCCAGCCGCGCGCCCTGGTGGCCGGCGCCGATGTCGGTCGGTGCTCCGATCAGGGAAACGGGCGGATACTGGCGGCTCATTCGGGGACGACTCCTATGCGATGCGTGCTGTGCGATGCGAGCTGCGCAATGCGCGCTCTGCGATGCATGTGGTGCCGGCTGTCAGACTCGAACTGACGACCTACCGCTTACAAGGCGGTTGCTCTACCAACTGAGCTAAGCCGGCACGGCAGGCCATTCTAACTGAAGCGTCGCGGCCGCCTCAGGGGGCCGGCGCGCAGTCGATCTCCTCGTGGCCGGGCGCGCCGGCGGCGGCCTGGGCCTGTTCGGGATCGAAGTCGGCGCCGGCATCGACGTCGAACCAGACCTTGGCCGCGCCGCGGCCGATCGGCGCCATGCGCGCGGAAAACCCCTTCCCGGCCAGCGCCTCGACCCGCCGCTGCGCCGCGGTCTGGCTGCCGTAGCGGCCCAGCGCGATCGACTGCGCCTCGATGCCGTCGCGAACCACGAACATGTCGCTGACCCCGGCTTCCGACAGCGCCCGCGCGGCGGCCTGCACCGCCTCCGCGTCCGCGAACGGCGGCAGGTAGACCCGCCAGGCCTGGGGCTCGCCCTCTTCCTGCTTGCGCGGAACGATACGCGTCACCAGCGGCTCCAGCGCGGTCCGCGCCAGCGCGGCGGCGTCGTTCTCGAACGGTCCGAAGCTGAAGC
>NZ_VICD02000152.1 GCF_006546735.2 Marilutibacter maris
CGGCCTTGGCCGGGGCCGATTCATCGGCGGCCGGCGCGGCGCCGGCATCCTGGGCCTCGATCAGGGCGACGACGCTGCCCTCGGACAGCTCGTCGCCGATCTTGACCTTCAGCTCGCGGACCACGCCGGCGAACGGGGCCGGCACTTCCATCGTCGCCTTGTCCGACTCCAGGGTCACCAGGCCCTGGTCCTGGCTGACCTGGTCACCCACGGCGACCAGCAGTTCGATCACGGGCACGCCCTGGTAATCGCCAATGTCGGGGACGCGCGCTTCCTTCAAGTCAGCCATGGTTCGGGTTCGCCGTGGGAGGGGAAAATCCTATTGTGGCGGCTGATCGCGGCAGCGCCAACCGCGACTTTGGCCCCGCAGGCCTTGCGCGACGGGCATTGCGCGCATCCGGGCACCACACGGGGCGGTACGGAAGGCCCGCGCGGACGCGGCGGCGCGACCGGTCGCGGGCGTGAAAAGTTCATTCAGGCGGCAATTACCGCGCAACTCGCATTCATGCAGGCCCGGATACGGTGTGCGCGCCCTGCAACGCTCCCTCCCCCTTTGCGTCGGCGGGGCTCCCCCGAAAACAGGAGCCGTAGAAGCTCCAGGAGAATCCAAAATGCGTTTCAGTCACCTGACCCTGGCCCTGCTGGGCACCCTGGCCATCGCCCCCACCGCGTTCGCGCAGGACGCGTTCAGCACCGAAACCTCGACCGGCAAGCGCTTTGCCGTGGTCGGCGGCGTCGCCCTGGCCGAGCCGACCGAGAACACCTGGATCGGCGACAGCCAGCGCCTGGAGCTGGACGGCAGCAATGCCGCCACCCTGAGCGCGAGCTGGTACATCAACGACAACATCGCGATCGAAGCCTGGGGCGCGGCCAGCAAGTTCGGCCACCGCGTCAACGCCGCCAACGGCAAGGCCGGCAGCGTCGACTCGCAGCCGTACGCGATCAGCGGCCAGTACCACTTCCGCGATGCCGACGCGCTGGTGCGTCCGTTCGTCGGCCTGGGCTACTACGAGCAGAACTTCGACGACGAGTCGGTGACCTCCAGCGGAGCCCTCGCCGGCCAGCGCCTGGGCGTGGAAACCGCCAAGGGCGCGATGGCCACCGCCGGCGTCGACGTCAAGCTGTCGCCGACCTGGTTCGCCCGCGCCGACCTGCGCTACCTCAACGGCGATTCCGACCTCTACCTCGACGGCCAGACCGTCGGCGAGGCCAAGCTCAACCCGGTGGTGGTCGGCGTCGGCCTCGGCGCGCGCTTCTGATCGGCCACGCCCGGCAATACGCTCCGGTCTTCCGGACCCGACAACGCCCCGCCACCGCGGGGCGTTGTCGTTTGCGCACCTCACCTAGCTGCCGGCGACCCCGCGCGCCGCTTCGTAGCGGGCGATGTAGTCCTCCACCGACATCGACCCGATCACCTCCGCGACCGGCTCCAGCAACAGCGTGTCGAGCGACTTGAAGCGCAGGCAACACTTGTCCATGTCGAGCTTCAGGCCCGCCCTGGCATAGGCCTCGCGCAGGCACCGCTCCTGCACCGAGTCGGCGTAGGCGGCCATCAGGTACAGCGCGTAGTGGCGCTTCTGCGCGGCCAGAGCAACGTAGCCCAGCGGCTGCTTGTTGCAGGTCGCCGGATATCGCGACAGCGGGATGCTCCAGCCGATCATCCCGTAGGCCATCGCCTCCCCGTAACCGGCCGGCATCGCCGCATTGACCACATCGCGGACCGCGGCGACGACCGCACGCCGCTCCGGCGGCAGCTCCTCCAGATAAGCGTCGACGGTGGCGGCCGTGCTGCTGACCATGCCCGCCTCAGTCCGCCAGCGGACAGGACCGGGCAGACACCTGCGAATACGGAACCACGGACATGCGCCGACTCCCCGGGATGGAACCGGCACGTTATACCGATGCCACGCCCGGGTCACGGCACGGTGCATCGCTGGGCGTCTTCCTCCTCAGGGATGCTCGGCCTCGGCATGCACGCGCTCGCGGCGCAGCAGGTACAGGCCGCTGGCGACGATGATCGCCGCCCCGATCCAGGTCACCGCGTCCGGCAACACCCCCCACACGCTCAGGTCCAGCAGCACGCCCCAGACCAGGGCGGTGTACTCCAGCGGAGCGATCGCCGAGGCCTCGCCGATCCGGAACGCCTCGGTGATCGCGTACTGGCCGAGCGCGCCGGCGGCGCCGACGCCGGCGATCAGCCAGGCGTCGGCGGCGCGGATCGGCACCCAGTCCGGCCAGGCCAGCAGTCCCGAACCGACCGCGATCATCACCAGCAGCCAGAACATGATCGACTGCACGCTGTCGGTACGCGCCAGCACCCGCACGGTGATCGCGCTGAGCGCATAGCCCAGCGCCGCGGCCAGCACCGCCAGCGCGGCCAGGCTGACCAGGCCCTCGCCGCTGGGCCGCAGCAGCACCAGCACGCCGAGCAGGCCGATCGCGATCGCGGTCCAGCGCCGCGGTCCGACCTTCTCTCCCAGCAAGGGCACCGACAGCGCGGTGATCACCAGCGGGGCGACGAAGAAGATCGAGTAGGCGGTCGACAGCGGCAGGCTGCGCAGCGCGTAGACGAAGCTCGCCATCATCCCGACCCCGATCGCACCGCGCAGCAGGTGCAGCGACCAGCGCCGGATCCGCAGCGAGGCCAGGCCACCGGTCGCCAGCACCCAGACCAGCACGAACGGCAGCGACGCGGCGCCGCGCAGACTGGCGACCTGGAACGACGGATAGTGCGCCGACAGCTGCTTGAGGCCGGCGTCCATCAACGAGAACGCGGCGACCGCGACCAGCATGGTCCAGGCCGCGCGGACATTGGATTGCGACGCGCTCACGCGGCCCCCGCTCCCCTGCCGGCCATGACCCCGCCTCAGCCCTCGCCGCGCAGGCTGGCGATGTCGATCACGAAGCGGTAGCGCACGTCGCCGCGCAGCATCCGCTCATAGGCGTCGTTGATGCCGTCGATGTCGATCAGCTCGATGTCCGCGGCGATGCCGTGCTCGGCGCAGAAGTCCAGCATTTCCTGGGTTTCGCGGATGCCGCCGATCATCGAGCCGGCCAGGCGTCGGCGCTTGGAGATCAGCGCGCCGGCGGCGACCGGTGCCGGCACCTCGGGAATGCCCAGCAGCACCATGGTGCCGTCGACCTTGAGCAGCCCCAGGTAGGCGTTGTAGTCGTGCTCGGCCGATACCGTGTCGACGATCATGTCGAAGCGCCGGGCATGGCTCTTGAACACCTCGCCGTCGCCGGTCGCGGCGAAGTCGTGCGCGCCCAGCGCGGCCGCATCCGCACGCTTGGACTCGGAGGTGCTGAGCACGGTGACCTCGGCGCCCATCGCCGCGGCGATCTTGACCGCCATGTGGCCCAGGCCGCCCAGGCCGACCACCGCGACCCGGTCGCCGGGCTTGACCTGGAAATGCTTCAGCGGCGAATAGGTGGTGATGCCGGCGCACAGCAGCGGCGCCGCGCGTTCCAGCGGGATGCCGTCGGGCACCCGCAACACGTAGGCCTCGTCGACGGTGATCCGGGTCGAATAGCCGCCATAGGTCGGCCGCGAACGGTCGAAGCGGTGTTCGGCGTCGCGCTCGTAACTGTTGTAGGTGCCGCTCATGCCGAAGTCGCAATACTGCTCCTCGCCGGCCTCGCACTGCGGACAGCTGCGGCAGGAGTCGACGAAGCAGCCGACGCCGACGGTGTCGCCGACCCGGTAACGGCTCACCGCGTCGCCGACGGCCGCGACCCGGCCGACGATCTCGTGGCCCGGCACCATCGGGAAGATCGAACCGCCCCACTCGTCGCGGGCCTGATGGATGTCGGAATGGCAGACGCCGCAATAGAGGATGTCGATCAGGACCTCGCTCGGACCCGGCTCACGGCGTTCGACCGAGAACGGCACCAGCGGCGATTTCGCATCCAGGGCGGCATAGGCGGGAGTCTTGTCCATCGTGGCGCTCTCGAGGGGGTAGGTCCTCAAGACTAGCGCCCGCGACGGGCGGCGCAATGGCGGGATGCGCTCCCGCCATTGCCGGCGAAACAACGGGCCAGGTTCGCGGTCGATCAGAACCCGCGGGTGAGGCTGACACCGCCGCCCCAGTCCGGGCTGCCGTCGGACAGGCCGGCGACACCGTACAACTGGATCCGGGTGCTCTCGCCGGCGTTCAGGGCATAGAAGGCGGTGACCTCGCTGCGCGGGTCGTAGCCGTCGGAAGCTGCCTGGCGGTAGTCGTAGATCAGCCCGAGGTTGCCGCCGCCGGCACGCCGGCTGACGCCGAGGTTGGCACTGGCGACGGCATCCACGTCGATGTAGTCCGAATCGCCGAGCCAGGTGTAGCCGACGCCGCCGAACAGCAGTGCGCTGCCGACCTGGCGATACAGGTCGACGGCAACGCCGTAGTCGTTGGCGCCGGTTCCCAGCCCCTTGTCCTCATCGGCGGTGGCCAGCTTGAAGTTGCCGGTCAGGTCCAGCCCCAGGTCCGAACCGGTGTCGACGCTGTAGATCGCCGCCAGCCGCAGGTCGCCGATCCCGGAAGCGGCGCCGCTCTCGGCCGGCGCGGTGGTACCGCCGCCGCCGTTGCCGCGCCCGCGACCGCGGCCGTTTGGGTTGCCGTTGTCGACCCCACCCAGGCCGGGCAGCACGTTCGGGTCGCCGTCGACCCGGACCCACGGCAGACTGGCCTTGAACGACCAGTCGCCGCGGGTATAGCGCGCGGTGAACGGCACCGACAGGATCGTGGTGGTGGTATCGCTGTCGTAGTCGCCGCTGCTGTAGTCGACGCCGACACCGAGTTTGAGGCCGTCCGCGGCCTGCGCACCGGCGGACATCGCGACCAGCGCAAAGAACAGGATGGAACGCTTCATCTGGACTCCTGGAAGAATGGGCACGACGACGGGCGCCCCGCGCGGGGACGCCCGTCATGCACTACACGGTTGGATCAGCGGCCGCCGCGCTCGGGGCGCTCGGGGCGCTGCGGACGCTCGGGCTTTTCAGGCCGCTCGGGCCGTTCGGCACGTTCCGGACGCACGGGTCGCTCCGGGCGCTCGGCGCGGGCGACCCGCTCGGGCTTGCCGCCACCGCGCTCGACCCGCGTCGATGCGCGTGCCGCGGCGTGTTCGCTGCGATTGCCGGCACTGACCAGCGCGCCGAGCTTGAAGCCCAGCTCGTTGGCGATCTGGCCCCAGCCCATGTGGTCGGCGCGCATCGCCAGCACACCGCCCTCGACCGTGGTCACCGAGCTGCCGTCGTCCTGGACGACGGTGGTCTCGATGCCGGTGAGGGCCGACTGCAGGTCGGGCGCGTTGCCGGAGTCGATCAGCGCTCCGGCCAGCGACAGGCTGATGTTGACCTCGCCCCAGCCCATCGGGCCGTTGGGATTGGCGATGGTCCGTTCGACCGTCGTGGTCGAGGTGGTTCCGTCGGGATTTTCCGTGGTGACTTCCTCGACGACGACGAAATCGCCGCCTTCGCGCAGGTTGTCGACCAGGATGCCGGCCGCTTCCGGCGATCCGGCCAGATCGGTGTAGCGCTCGACCAGCTTGGAGCGGGGCACGCTCGCGTCCTGGATGATGGCGTCATCGCCGGCGTCCTGTGCCAAGGCAGTGGGGCCGGCCAGCGCGAACGCGATGGCCAGCGGGAGGATCAGGTGGATTTTCTGCAGGCGCATGGAATTTTCCTTCGAAGGCTGCTTTCGGACGTTCAGGCTTCATCGGGACGGCGCCGCGCAAGCGGGGGAAGCGACGCACGCCCCGCCGGAAAGCTGGCACAGGCGTGACCGCGCTACCCGCGCGTGGACTGAACGACGCGCGGGAGTGTGACTGCGGCCGCATTCGGCAAACCTGTAAGTTCCTGCAGGGCAAGGGAAATGCCGCTCATCGGCGAATCCGGCCACGGTGCGTTAATCTGTGCGGCCCGTCACCACGCTGCGCGCCATGCCTTCCTTCGACATCGTCTCCGAAGTAGACAGCCACGAACTCACCAACGCCGTCGACCAGGCCAACCGCGAGCTCGGCAACCGCTTCGACTTCAAGGGCGTCGACGCGAAGTTCGCCCTCGACGAGGCGGTGATCACCCAGTCCGCGCCCAGCGACTTCCAGCTCAAGCAGATGGCCGACATCCTCAACGCGCGCCTGATCGCCCGTGGCATCGACGCCCGTGCGCTGGAGTTCGGAGAGATCGAGACCAATCTGGCCGGCGCGCGCCAGAAGATCACCGTCAGGCAGGGCATCGACCGCGAGATGGCGAAGAAGATCCAGGCCGCGATCAAGGCTTCGAAGATCAAGGTCGACTCGCAGATCAACGGCGACAAACTGCGCGTCAACGGCAAGAAGCGCGACGACCTGCAGGCCGCCATCGCGCTGCTGAAGGGCGGCGAGTTCGAGCTGCCGCTGCAGTTCGACAATTTCCGCGACTGATACCGCCAGTGGCGCCGATCCGACCTCGCCGGGGACGCGGCGCACGCCCATGAGCGCGCCGCCGGAAACCACGCCCGAGGCGATCATCGAGACCCGGCGCTGGCTGGAGCGGGCGGTGATCGGCCTCAACCTGTGCCCGTTCGCCAAGGCCGTGCACGCCAAGCGCCAGATCCGCTACGTGCTCAGTCCCGCGCAGACCCCCGAGGCGCTGCTGGAACAACTGGCCGACGAGCTGCGCCTGCTGCACGCCACCGATGCCGACACGGTCGACACCACCTTGCTGGTGCATCCGCGGGTGCTGGGCGACTTTCTCGACTTCAACGATTTCCTCGACGCCGCCGATGCGCTTGTCGCCGAACAGGGCCTGGAAGGCGAGATCCAGGTCGCCAGCTTCCACCCCGACTACCAGTTCGCCGGCACCGATCCGGACGAGATCGGCAACTTCACCAACCGCGCGCCGTACCCGACTCTGCACCTGCTGCGCGAGGCCAGCATCGACCGCGCGGTCGCCGCCTACCCGGACCCGGACGTGATCGTCGAGCGCAATATCGCCACCCTGGAGAAGCTCGGCGTCGACGGCTGGCGCGAGTTGCTGAAGCCCTGACGCCACCTGGCACCCGGGCCTTCCCAGGACGACACGTTCCGCTCCAGCGGGTTCCTGACCGGTCAGGCCAGCGCGGGTGCGATCAGCGCGCGCGCCTCGTCGAGGCTGGCGACGATGCGGTGGCCGAGCGCGCGCACCGCGGCGTCGGGCGCGACCAGGTCCGGGACCTGGATCGGGGTCATCCCCGCCGCCAGCGCCGCGCGCACGCCCGGCACCGAGTCCTCCAGCACCACGCAGCGCGCCGGCTCGACCCCCAGCCGCGCGGCGGCGAGCAGGTAGATGTCCGGTGCCGGCTTGGATTCGCGGACCTCGTCGCCGGTGACCACGGTGACGAAATAGCGCTGCAGGTCGCAGCGTTCGAGCTTCTGTTCGGTACGCCAGCGGTGGGTCGAGGTCACCACCGCGCGCGCCAGGCCGATGCCTTCGACCCAATCCAGGATGCGCCGCGTGCCGGGGCGCAGCGGCAACCCCGCCTCCACCCGGGCGCCGTAGAGCGCTCCCAGACGCGCGGTCAGCGCCTCGGCCTGGTCGGTGCGCAGGCGATCGTGCAGCATTTGTCGGCAGACCTTGTCGGACAGGCCGATCATCGACAGCCACAGCGCGTCGTCCAGCGCCAGTTGCAGCTCGGCCGCGGACTGGCGCCAGCATTCGAGCAGGGTGCGCTCGCTCTCGATCATCAGGCCGTCCATGTCGAACAGCACCGCCGCCGGGCGGAAGCCGATCGCGGGCGGCGGGGCCGCAGGCGTGATCCCGTCGCTGCGGGTATCCATCATTGGTCGTCTCCGAACAGTCGGTCCAGGTCGGTCGCGTGCAACGGACGCCATTGCCCCTCGCCCAGATCGCCGAGCTCGAGGCCTCCGATGCGGCTGCGGTGCAGCGCCTCGACGTGGTTGCCGACCGCGGCGAACATCCGCCGCACCTGGTGGTAGCGGCCCTCGGTCAGGCTCAGTCGCGCATGCCGTGGCGCCAGTGCCTGCAGCGTCGCCGGCGCCAGCGGCGTGGTCTCCGATTCCAGCATCAGGCTGCCGCTGGCGAAGGTCGCGCCCTCGTCGCCGCGCAGGTCGCCGGCCAATCGCGCCTCGTAGACCTTGGCCAGCTTCGATTTCGGCGAAATGATCCGGTGCAGCAGGGCGCCGTCGTCGGTCATCAGCAGCAGGCCGCTGGTCTCGCGATCGAGCCGGCCGACCGGCGACAACGCCGGCGAACGCAGACGGAAACGCGGCGGCAGCAGGTCGAACACGATCCGGCCCGGGTCGCGGGTGGAGCAGGTGTAGCCGGTCGGCTTGTGCAACATCAGCACCAGCCCGGCCGGCGGGTCCAGCGGCTCGCCGTCGATGCGCACGTCGGCGTGGCCAACCTTGTCGTCGGCATACAGCACCTCGCCGTCGGGGTCGGTGATGCGGCCCTCGCGGAACATCAACGCGACCTGCTTGCGACTGCCATAGCCGAGGTTGGCGATCAGGCGGACCAGCTTCATCGTCCGCGCCCCCGCGCCTTCACCGCCTCCACCACCTTGAAGCCATCGCGCTGCGCGTGCACCCGGATCTCGCCGAACGAGGCGTCCAGCGTCTGCTCGTAAGGCAGATGACGGTTGGCGACCATCCACAGGCGCCCGCCCGGACGCAGCGCCTCGGCGGCGACCTGGATGAAGCGGCGGCCGATGTCCGGACGCTCGCCGCGGCCCTGGCCGTGGAACGGCGGGTTCATCACGATGGTGTCGAAACCGCCGGCCACGCCGGCGGTCACGTCGTGCCAGTGGAAGCCGACCGGCACCCGCGCGTCGGCGAGGTTGCGGCGGGCCAGCGCCAGCGCGCGCGCCTCGGCCTCGTACAGTTCCAGCGATTCGATCCCCGGGCAGCGCTCCAGCACGGCCTTCGCCAGCACGCCGATGCCGGCGCCCAGGTCGGCGGCGCGTCCGCGCAGGTCGCCCGGCAGGTGCTCGATCAACAGCTCGGAAGCGGCGTCGACCCGGTCCCAGGCGAACACGCCGGGACGACTGAACAGGCCACCGTCGGCGACTTCGCGGACCGCATCCAGCGCCAGCCATTGCCGCAGCAGCGCGGCATCGGCCGGGCCGTGCAGCGGCGCGGTCCAGAACGCGCGGCACTTGTGCTTGCTCAGCGAGCCGACCGCGCCGGCCAGCTGGCGCAGGTCTTCCTCGGCGGACTTCGCTCCCTCGTTGTTGGGCACGCAGGCGAGCACGCGCCCGCCCGGCGCGCA
>NZ_VICD02000153.1 GCF_006546735.2 Marilutibacter maris
CGGATCTCCAGCGATGGGCGCGACGGCGCCTGCGCCGGTGCCGGAATCTCGCGCGTCCGCACCACCGGTTGGACGGCGTCGAGCTCCGGTGCCGGCGTCGGCTGTGCCTGGACCCGGGGCGTGGGCGGCGGCAGCAGGAACACCGCGGACGTATCGGCGGCCGGTTCGCTGACGGTGAGGCGCTGCTCGGCCGCCGATGGCGTTTCGACGGTCGTGGGCTCCGGCACCTCGCGACTAGGCATCGGCGGTGGTGGCGCCTGCAAGGAAGGGGATTCGATCGCGACATCGATCTGCGGCACGGTGGCCGCCGGCGATGTCCGCGGCGTCGGCTCAGGGTCGCTCGGCGCCGGCGTCTGGGCCGGTGCGGCGACCGGAGTCTCGGCCGTTTCGGGTTCGGTCGGGGCCGGCGGGGCGGGACCGCCGCCGACCTCCTCCGGTGTGCCCTGGCCGATGTACTCGACCTGGACCACGGTCTCACCCTCCGGTGGCGCGGCGGCGAACCGGGGCGCGGCAAACAGCAGCCACAGCAACGCGATCCCGAGCAGGAGGTGGATCACCGCGGACAGGATGCCGGCCAGCCAGCGCAGCCCACGCTCCTGCGGCTCGGGCGGGTGCCAATGCTGGCGCCAGACCGATGCGAACACCTGCCACTGGTTCATCGCGCCGATCGGTTGCGGCAATGGCCTTGCCGGCGGCCGCGCCAGCAGCACCGCCAGGACCGAATCCGCACTGGCGCCGGTGACCGCGTCGACCCGCTCGCGCATCTGTGCGAACCATGACTCCCAACCCGGCGGGAACTCGCCAGGCGGATGCGATCGGCGTTGGCTCAGCCGCAGTCGGCGCTGGACGGCCTGGACCAGGTCGGAGGCCGAGAACATGCGGCGCGAGGGCCTGTCCGGTCAGGCCGCAGAGTCGCGGCGGATGTAGGGGGCGGTGCCGCTGTCGTGATCGGTCGCGTCGCGTACCGCGGTCACGCCCTGCACCTTGCCCATCAGGGTCTTCTCGATGCCCTGCTTGAGGGTGACATCGACCATGCCACAGCCATGGCAACCGCCACCGAAGCGCAGGTAGACCTCGCCTTCGGCGGTGACCTGCTCGACCGACACGTGTCCACGGTGCTGCGCCAGCTGCGGATTGATTTCCTGCTCGACCACCCAGCGCACCCGCTCGACCAGCGAGGCGCTTTCGGCCGGCGCCTCGCCCTTGATCCTCGGTGCGCGAATCTGCAGCTGGCCGCCGGTGGCGCGCGCTTCGTAGTCGATTTCCGCGCCATCGAGATACTGCGTGCTCGCGCCGTCGAGCCAGAGCGTGAAGCCCTCGCAGTCGATCGCCCACTCGTCGCCGTTGAGTTCGCCGGGCTCGGCGAACTCCAGGCGGACGTCCGCGCCGGGCGTGCCGGGACGAACCGCCGACAGGCGCACGCCAAGGCCTGGAATCGCCTCGCGATCGATCAGCTTGCGGAAGTGGACCTGGGCGGATTCTGAAATCTGGATCATGGGGCTATTCTAACGGGGTAAATCGGGTGCGGCGGCATCGAAGCCGCCCGTCTGCTTCATACACATGGTTCGTTCATCCGGACGCGGCCGTCCGGCGCCACGAACCGCTCGCCAGGATTCCCGCCATGAACGACCTCATCCCGCTCGCCCAGGCCCACTGCATCCCGCGTCGGGGCAAGGAGCACCGTCTCAATGAAGCCAGCATCCGCGAACTGATGCCGCAGCTGAGCGGTTGGGAACGGGTCGAGGACGGGCATGCGCTTAGCAAGACTTTTACTTTCGACAACTACCATCAGACGATGGCGTTCGTGAATGCGCTGGCCTTCGTCGCCCATCGCGAAGATCATCATCCCGATCTGGGCGTGCACTACGACCGCTGCGTGGTGCGCTTCTCGACCCACGATGTCGGAGGCCTGAGCGAGAACGATTTCATCTGCGCCGCCAAGGCCGACGCCCTGGCCGACTGAGTCCACATGCCGCGAATCCGCGGCGGGAGCCTCCCATGAATCGTCAAAGCCCCCTGCTGCTGATATCGGTCGCCGCGCTCGCGGTGAGCGGTTGCCGGGCGCCGGTGCCCGAACCCGAGATTCCCTCGACCGAGATCGCCGCGATCCACACGCCGCCTCCCGACTATCCGCTGGAACTGGCCTGCTCGGACATCGGCGGCAAGGTGGTGATGCAGGTGGTGGTGGGGCCGGAAGGGCGGCCGACGGCGGTCACCATTACCGGCAGCAGCGGCGTTCCCGAGCTCGACCGCGCCGCCGACGCCGGTGTGCGCGCCTGGGAGTTCAAGCCGGCGACCCGCCACGGCAAGCCGGTTTCGCAGACCATCCAGGTGCCGATGAATTTCACCCCGCCGCAGGAGTCCGAACTCTGCCTGCAGCGCGAGCAGAGCGAGCCCGACCAGCTCTGATCAAGGCCGCTCAAGGCCGCGGCTCGCCGCCGCCCCGCCCCACACCGCACCGCCGCTATAACCGTCGCTGCATGGAGGACCGCGCGCCAGGCCCCGGCGCACGCCGAGCCTGCCATCCGCGGCTTCGCCTCAACCGCCGACCGTGGCCGCCCACGCCCCGGCGGGCAGGATGTACGGAACCGCCAGCGCCACCGACAGCGCGATCGCGGCGACGCGAAACGCCAATGCCGCCGACCTCAGGCCGCCTCGACCGGCGCCCAGTCCGAACTTGTTGAACGACGCATCATGCCTGCCCACGTCGCGGCCTCCTCGATCACAAGACATTGCAGTTGAAACTCAGCACGGCGGTTTCGCCGACCGCCAGCGCACCCAGGGCGATGCCTGCGCCGGTGAGATCGGCGACGGTGAAGCTGCCGGCCGGCACGCCGGCGCCGGTGATGGTCACCGCGTTGCCCGCGGGGCAGTTCAGGCCCGCGACCGGCGTGTCGGTAACGACCGCACCATCGACCGCATCCGGTCCGTTGTTGGTCACCGCCAGGGTGTAGGTGGTCGTGGTGCCGGCCACCAGGGTGTCGCCCGCCTGGTCGTCGGGACCGGCGGCGGGCGTGTTGGTCTTGCTGATCGTCAGGTCCGCCTGCCGGCGCCGGTTACTGAAGGTGCAGGTCAGGTCATCGCCGAGCGCGGCGGTGATGTCGAAACTGGTGCCGGTGCCCGATGGCGCCTGCCCGCCGGCCAGTGCGTTGGTGCACGCGTATCCGGTCACGTAGTTGCCCAGGTCGGCACCGGCGGCGCCGGTCTCGGACAGGCTGTAGGTGTCGCCGGCCGTGGCCGGGTCGATCACTGCGGTCTCCACCGGCGCGTTGGTGCTGCCAGTGGTGGTTGCGATGGCCGGACCGCCGGTCCCGGCGATCGACAGGGTGAACTGGTCGCTCGCGATCGCCCGCCCGTCCGGCAGTGCCTTGCGCAGGCGCACGATCGTGTTCGGCACGGTCAGGGTCGCGTTCGGCGCCAGCACCAGGTTGCCGATGCTGCTGGTCATGTTGCCGGTGTTGTTGAGGTAAACACCCGGAGCGTTGGCGGTCACGTTGACCGTCAGCGTGCAGGTGGCATCGACTCCGACGCGGAAGCCGGTTACCCGGAGGCCGGTATCGCCGGCCCCCAGGGCACCGCCGGACGCATCGCGGAAGGTCGCGTTCGGACAGGTGCTGCTGACGTTCGAATTGGCAACGGTCAAGCCCGTCGGCAATAGATCGGTGAAGTCCAGCGGCGTCAGTGCCGTCGCAGTCGCCGGGTTGGTGCCATTGGTCGCGTTGGTATTGTCGATGGTGAAGGTCAACGTGCTGACCCCACCGGGTGCGATGACCGCCGGTGCGAAGGCCTTGGTCAGCCTCGCCAGCTGGAACGACACCGACCATGCCCAGCCATCGGCACTATCGATCGATTGTGGCCGATTGGCCGCGGTCCAGGTCACGATCGGGTCGACGCCGTTGAGCCGGAAGCTGCCGCAACGCCCGCGTGGATTGGTGCCGTTGTTGGCCTGGCAACCCGCGTTGACGGCGTTGACCGTTGCAGTGTTGAAGGTCCGCGGTAGCGTCGCCCCACTCCACTGCATGACGTTGTTGTTCGCCCGCACCTGCGGGGTGATCGCGCCGCCACTGATCGTGCTGCCGTTGACGATGTAGTCGCTGGCGTCGAGGTTGACGAGATGCAGGGTCGGGTCGATGACCGGTTTGTTGAAGCGGAAGCGATGATCGACCCGGCCGATGCCGGACCGCAGGCATTGCCCCACGCGCGCGGAACCGGCCGGCGGATTGGGCTCGATGTATGCATTCACGTTGGTGCCCGACAGCCGCGTGGCTATGCCATTGGCGATCGCGTTGCCCGGGCCGCAACCGGTGACATTGAAGTTGGCGGTCTGCCGATAGAACGCGGTCACCCCGTTGCCGAAGGTGATGTCGATCTGCTGACCGTTGTTCTGGGCCGTCCCCGTCGCATTGGTCATCCACTGGTCGGCGTGGGCGATGGCCGGCAGGCCCGCCGCTGTCGCCAGCGCGATCGTCACGGCGACGGCACGGCCTCGTTTTCCCTGGATCACTGATATGTCCCCACTGCGGGTGTCGCGGCATCGGCCATCCGGTCCATGCCGGAAAGTCGTGCCCTGCCGGTGTGGATCGGCGTCCCTGGCGCGGATGGCGTCTTCTCAACACATATCGCCAATCCTGGGGAAATCAGGACCTGCTTCACATTTTCTGGAGTGCGGAACCAACTGAACGGGCGTTCCGGGGACTCACCGTCAGCTCCCGCAGGAGCGGCGGCGTTTGCCCCGCCCCCTGAGTCAGGGGGCGATTCGCATCGCAGATGCGAATGGGGGTGTGGAGGCGCAACGGCGAGGCCCAAGGTTTGCGCAGCAAACTTTGGGAGATATCCGGGCGAAGCCGGATATCGTTCCCCCCTGAGTCAGGGTGCGATTCGCACGCAGCGCGAATGGGGGTGTGGAGGCGCAACGGCGGGGCCCAAGGTTTGCGCAGCAAACTTTGGGGATTGCCACGAGACAAAGCCACCACACCGCTCCTGTAGGAGCTGCGTAAGCTGCGACCAGGCCTTCCCATGAAAGCCTCATCGCGGCTTGCGCCGCTCCTACGAAAAACGCCTGCCCCGGCCCTCGCGCACAGCGCTCGGGCGTTCGAGCCGGCGCGAGCCAGTGGCTCGCAAACGCCGGCTCTCACCCCAACCGATCGAGGACGGCGGCCAGTTCGGGCGGCAGCGGCGCGTTCAGCAGGTACGGCGTGCGGCCGTCGTCGAGGCTGAACTCCAGGGTCGAGGCGTGCAGGAACATCCGTTTCAGTCCCGCCTGTTCGCGCAGGCGGCGGTTGGCCGCCTCGTCGCCGTACTTGGGGTCGCCGGCGACCGGATGGCCGATGTGCTGGGCATGCACGCGGATCTGGTGGGTGCGTCCGGTCTCGATCCGGACCTCGCAGTAGGACTGCCCGCCACGGCGTTCGATCACGCTGAAATGGCTCAGCGAGGGTTTGCCTTGCGGGTTCACCTGCACGTGGCGCTCGCCGCCCTGGCGCAGGCCGACGTGCAGTGGCGCATCCACGCTCATCACCCCGTCGGGCATCCGCCCGACCAGCAGGGTCAGATAACGTTTATGGATGCCCCGTCCCCTCACCGAGGCGTCCTCGCGCATCAGTGCCTGCAGCTCGGTCAGCGCCGAGCGCTTCTTGGCCACCACCAGCAGGCCCGAGGTGTCGCGGTCGAGCCGGTGCACCAGTTCCAGCGATTGGCCCGGCCGCAGTGCGCGCAGGGTCTCGATCGCGCCATGGCTGATGCCGCTGCCGCCATGGCTGGCGATCCCGGACGGCTTGCTGATCGCCAGCAGGCGGGCGTCCTCGAACACGATCGATGCTTCCATCGCCTCCAGCAGGCCCTTGGCCGGGGTCGTGGCCTGGCCCGGTTCAGCCACGCGGACCGGTGGAATCCGCACCTCGTCGCCGCCGGCGAGCTTGCGCTCGGCCTTGGCCCGGCCGCCGTTCACCCGCACCTGGCCGGAGCGCACGATCTTGTAGATCAAGGACTTGGGAACGCCCTTGAGCTGGCCGGAAAGGAAGTTGTCGAGCCGCTGGCCATCGCGGTCGTCGGGCACCCGCACCAGGCGGGCGCCGCCACGGGAAGGCTCCGGGGTGGCGGTATCGGAACGGGATGAACGATCTGAGGAATCTGAACGGGGCATTTGGGAAGGCTTATCTGATACACTCGCGACGCGAGCTAAGGTTTTGATTTCGCAGGAAGTCGCTGCCCGGCCATCCCGGCAGACACCCTCTGGCGCATCCCGGGTACAGATCACCGCTACAGGGGGCGCTCCGTGGCATCGGCGTTCCTGCGGATCCGGTCCGCGTGCGACGGTGTCCACGAAACGATCGTCAACGATCCGTGGCGCCATGTTAGCAAGGGCGGACGGCGGAACCTGGCCTCGTCCGGCGGGTCAAACCGTCTGCAGCGAGAAATGAACACACCTGTGCGGCGTGAGGGTCACCCCCGACCGGAGCTGCCGCGAGGTCCCCGTCCCGGGGGCGTGCGCACCCAGGTGCGCGTGTCGCCGGGACTCCAACCGGAAAGCAACAACCAAAGCGCTCCCGCGGCGTGCCGTGGTGTCGTAGCGCTGGAAATTGAAACCTTGCCGGCGCCTGCCTCCGGGCATGGCGACGGCTCGGACGAAGTGTCCAGAGGCGAAACGCCACGGCGTTCCGCGCGGCCTGCCCTCGGGCGGGATGAAGCGCGCGAGGACGTGAACAATGAAGCGAATGCTGATCAACGCAACGCAGGCCGAAGAGCTGCGTGTCGCGATCGTGGACGGCCAGAACCTGTACGACATCGACATCGAACAGCCGTCCAAGGAACAGAAGAAGTCCAACATCTACAAGGGCAAGATCACCCGCCTCGAGCCCTCCCTCGAAGCCGCCTTTGTCGACTACGGCGCTGAGCGCCATGGTTTCCTGCCGCTGAAGGAAATCTCCCGCGATTACTTCCAGTCGGGCGTCGACCACAACAAGGCCGGCCTGCGCGAGCTGCTGCGCGAAGGCCAGGAAGTCGTGGTCCAGGTCGACAAGGAGGAGCGCGGCAACAAGGGCGCCGCCCTGACCACCTTCATCTCGCTGGCCGGCCGCTACATGGTGCTGATGCCGAACTCGCCCAGCGCCGGCGGCGTCTCGCGCCGGATCGAGGGCGACGACCGCGCCGAGCTGAAGAAGGCGATGGACGCGTTGCAGATCCCGCCGGACATGGGCGTGATCATCCGCACCGCCGGTGTCGGCCGCGATGCCGAGGAACTGCAGTGGGACCTGGACTACCTGACCAGCGTCTGGAAGGCGATCACCGACGCCGCCCTGGCCAAGCCCTCGCCGTTCCTGATCTACCAGGAATCGCGCCTGATCATCCGCGCCCTGCGCGACTACATGCGCCCGGACATCGGCGAGATCCTGGTCGACACCGACGAGATGTACGCCGAGGCGCGCGAGTTCGTCGAGCAGGTGATGCCGCACAACCTGCGCAAGCTCAAGCACTACACCGACGACACGCCGCTGTTCAACCGTTTCCAGATCGAGTCGCAGATCGAGAGCGCCTATGAGCGCGAAGTGCGGCTGCCGTCCGGCGGCGCGCTGGTGATCGATCAGACCGAGGCGCTGACCGCGATCGACGTCAACTCCGCGCGCGCGACCAAGGGCGGCGACATCGAGGAGACCGCGTTCAACACCAACCTGGAAGCGGCCGAGGAAGTCGCCCGCCAGATGCGCCTGCGCGATCTCGGCGGCCTGGTGGTGATCGACTTCATCGACATGTCCAGCAACCGCCACCAGCGTGACGTCGAGAACCGGCTGGCGCAGGCGCTCAAGCAGGACCGCGCGCGCGTCCAGGTCGGCCGCATCTCGCGCTTCGGTCTGCTGGAGATGAGCCGCCAGCGTCTGCGTCCGAGCCTGGGCGAGTCCAGCCAGATCGTCTGCCCGCGTTGCGAGGGCCATGGCCGCATGCGCAGCGTCGAGTCGCTGTCGCTGTCGATCCTGCGCCTGGCCGAAGAGCACGCGATGAAGGACAACACCGGCCAGGTGCTGGTGCAGGCGCCGACCGAGATCGCGACCTTCTTGCTCAACGAGAAGCGCCGTGCCCTGATCGAGATCGAGCAGCGCCACGATGCGCCGGTGGTGATCGTCGCCGACGAGCAGCTGCACACCCCGCATTTCGAAGTCACCCGCATTCGCGAGAACGAGCTGGACGAGGAGTCCAACAAGCCCAGCTACCGTCGCGGCACGCCGCGCAAGCTGCCCACCCATGCGCTGACCAAGGCCCATCTGAACGTCCCGCCGGCACCGGCGGTGACCAAGGTCAAGCCCAACCGCCCCGCCCCGCAGCGCGAGCCGCGCGAGGCCGAGCCGGCACCGGTCGCGCCGGCGCCGGTGGTGCAGGCGCCGACCCACTCCGTCGGCATGGTCGAGCGCATCCTGCGCTTCTTCCGTGGCAGCGGTGCGGTCGAGGCCGAGAAGCCGGCCAGGAGCGAGGCCTCCACCAAGCAGGCCCGTGGCGAGCGTGCCGGCAATCGCAACGACAATCGTGGCGACGGTCGCGCCGACAGTCGCGGTGAAGGCCGCGGCAACCGCCGTGGCGGCAAGGGCGGTCGTCGCGACGAGGCCAAGCGCGGCCAGGGCCGTGGCAGCGACAAGCAGGCCGACAAGCAGAGCGATCGTGCCGCCGAACAGCGCGGCGCCGAACAGAAGGACGCCGCATCCGGCCGCGACAGCCGCAAGGGCCAGAAGGCCGCGCAGGCCGACAAGGCCCAGGGCGAGAGCGGCGGCCGCAAGCAGCGCGATACTCAGCGCGACA
>NZ_VICD02000154.1 GCF_006546735.2 Marilutibacter maris
CGGAGGCGCCTCCGGCGCGGCGCAGGCGCCGAGCAGCAGGATCGGAACGAGGGTGGCGAGCAGGGTGCGGGTCATGCAATGCCTCCGGGGGTTGGGGCGCTCAGCCTACCCGATGGCGGGCGCCGCGGGTGCCGCGTTGCAGCGGCGCGTGCCTCAGCGGCTTTCCTCCAGCACCGCCTCGTAGTTGCGCGCCTCCTCCAGCAGCCAGCCGCGGAACGCCTGCAGGCCGGCGTGGTCGGCCGAGCGCTGTGGGTAGACCAGGTAGTGCGCGTAGTTGGTGCGCAGGCGCTCGTTGCTCAGGCGTACCAGGTGGCCGGATTCGATCAGCAGGCGCGCGCGGGTCAGTCGGCCCAGGGCCACCCCGACGCCGCTGGCGGCCGCACGCAATATCGCCTCGGTGTCGTCGAAATGGGCCGCGTAGCGCGTCGGCGGCTCGCCGCCGTGGGCGGCGAACCAGGCCAGCCATTGTTCATTGCCGTCGTCGGGTTCGCCCAGCAGCGGCCAGTCCTGCAGGTCGGACAGCCGCGGCGGCCCGAGCCGGGCGACCAGGTCCGGGCTGGCGAGCGGCGCGACCCATTCGTCGAACAGATGCTCGCTGACCAGGCCCGGCCATTGGCCGCGGCCGATCCGCAGCGCCGCGTCGACCTCGCGATCGTGCTCGAAGTCGGTCACCCGCGCGGTCGATTGCAGGCTGACCTGGACCTGCGGATGGGCGGCGAGGAAGCCGCTCAGCCGCGGTACCAGCCAGGCCGATGCGACCGAGGGCGTCACGCTGAGGGTCAGCATGTCGTCGTGGCGCGGACCGTAGGGCCGCAGCGCCAGCTCCAGCGCATCCAGGTGCGGGGCGACCCGGCTCATCAGGTGGCGGCCGTCGGCGGTCAGGCGCACGCCGCGCGAGTTGCGCTCGAACAGGCGCCGTCCCAGGCGCTCCTCCAGGCCCCGGATCTGGTGGCTGAGCGCGCTGACGGTCAGGTGCATCGACTCGGCGGCTCGGGTCAGGTTGCCGGCGCGGGCGGCGGCGGCGAAGCCGAGCAGGGCGTGCAGCGGAGGACGGGCCATGGCAATGCTCCAGACTTGAATTCAGTTCAACGAACACTTGCAAAAGTGTCGCTTTTTGGCACTTAGGCTTGAGCGTATCTTGCAACTCGTCCCCCAGGACCGTCCACCCCCCCTCCCCTCGGACGGCCCGCCAACCGGAGAACGACGATGAGCATCTACAAGGATCTGCTGTTCCTGCACGGCCACCTGTGGGATCTCTCGGTGGCCGAAGACATCACGCCGAAGGCGTCCAGCGAGGTGCCG
>NZ_VICD02000155.1 GCF_006546735.2 Marilutibacter maris
GCCACCCCACGGGGACTTTCTCGCGGTCATCGTCTAGGGCGATCGGCTTGAGCGGTCGGTAACGGTAGGGGCCTGGCTTACTTGTCGTCGAGCCGGCGCTGCCAGAAGGCGGCATTGCGGATACCCAGCGCCTCCGGATCGAATACCGGATCGAGCCCGGCCTTCTTCTGCCGCTCGTAGTCGCGCAGGGCCAGGAAGGCCGGCTTCTGCAGGATCAGGATCGCGATGATGTTCAGCCACGCCATCAGACCGACGCCGATGTCGCCCAGGCCCCAGGCGGTTCCGACGCTGCCGATCGAGGCATAGGTCACCACCGCCATCATGCCGATCCGCAGCGCGAACACCATCCACGGCCGGTGCACCCGGCGGTTGATGTAAGCGATGTTGGTCTCGGCCATGTAGTAGTAGGCGACGATGGTGGTGAAGGCGAAGAACAGCAGCGCCAGCGCCACGAACGCCTGACCGAAGCCCGGCAGCACCGATTCGACGGCAGCCTGGGCAAAGCCGGGCCCTTCGGGTACGCCGGGCAACTGCTCGACAAGCATCGCGCCGCCGGCCGGGTCGTACACGTTGTACATGCCGGTCGACAGGATCAGGAACGCGGTGGCCGAGCACACCAGCAGGGTATCGACGTAGACCGAGAACGCCTGCACGTAGCCCTGCTTGGCCGGGTGCGAAACCTCGGCGGCGGCGGCGGCGTGCGGACCGGTGCCCTGCCCGGCCTCGTTCGAGTAGATCCCGCGCTTGACCCCCCACTGCACCGCCAGGCCGACGACCGCGCCGAACCCGGCTTCCATGCCGAACGCGCTGCGGACGATCAGCGAAAGCACTTCCGGCACCTGGTCGATCTTGAGGAACACGATCACCAGCGCGACCAGGATGTAGGCCAGCGCCATGAACGGCACCACCACCTGGGCGAAGTGCGCGATGCGCTTGACGCCGCCGAAGATGATGAAACCCAGCAGCACCACCACACCGGCCGCGGTCACCGCTGACGGGATGCCGAAGGCGTTGTTGAGTCCCGCGGCGATGCCGTTGGCCTGCACGCCCGGCAGCAGGAAGCCGGTCGCGATCACCGTGACCAGGGCGAACAGCCACGCGTACCACTTCACCCCGAGCCCCTTCTCGATGTAATAGGCCGGGCCGCCGCGGTACTGGCCGTTGTCGTCCTTCTCCTTGTATATCTGGCCAAGGGCCGACTCGACGTAGGCGGTCGAAGCGCCTAGGAAGGCCACCACCCACATCCAGAACACCGCACCGGGGCCGCCGAACGCGATGGCGGTGGCGACGCCGGCGATGTTGCCGGTGCCGACACGGCCCGACAGCGACATCGCCAACGCCTGGAACGAGGACACACCGGCCTGGGAGGACTGCCCGCTGAACAACAGCCGGACCATCTCCTTGATGCCGCGCACCTGCATGAAGCGCGACCTGATCGAGAAGTACAGGCCGGCGCCGAGGCACAGGTACACCAGCGGCGGGCTCCAGATGATGTCGTTGAGTGCTTTGACCAGTGATTCCACGTATCTCTCTCCCCGGGAACAAGGCCGCATGGCGGCGAAGCAGGGGCGGTGGCATCCCGCACTCCACCCCGCGAATCAAGGGCCCACGATACCCGGAATCGCCGCCGAGGTCGTGCCGGCGGTGGCGCCCCCGGCCTTCGTGACTTTCGTCACGGGTCGAGCTCGAGCGCCTGTCGGGTTCGCGCGAACACCCGCAGGTCGTGCAGCCGGCCGCGCTTGATCACCGCGCAGCGCTGGGTGCCCTCCTCGACGAAGCCGTTGCGCAGCAACACCGCCGCCGAGGCCGGATTGTTGTCCAGCACGGTCGCGTACAGGCGATGCAGGGACAGCGTCCGCATCGCCCAGGGCGCGAAGCGCGCCACCACCCGGGTCATCACTCCACGGCCCCAATGGTCACGGCCGAGCCAGTAACCGAACTCGGCGCCGCAGGCGCGCTCGCCGGCGCCCGGCCGCGCGCGGATGCCGCCGCAGGCCTCGCCGTCGATCTCGATCGCGAACACCGGCTGCGACGACAGGTCTTCGACCTTGCCGGACAGGAAGGCCTGCCCGTCCTCGCGCGTATACGGGTACGGAAACCGGTCGCTGACCGCGCGCGACACCTGCTCGTCGTTGGCGTGCCGGACCAGCGATTCCAGGTCCTGCACCCGCCATGGGCGCAGCACGAAGCCGTCGCCCTCGATCGCCACGCCGAAGCGCGCCTGCTCCATGCCATTGCTCCAAACGATTGCCGATCGCCAGTCTCCGGTCTGCGACGGCGGCCGGCAAGCGGCGCGGCGACGGGCCGGCTCAGGCCAGCCCGCCCGCCTCCGGGGTGCTGGATTCCAGCTTCTCCAGCTCGTTCTTGACCGCGTCCGGCGAGCGCGTGTAGCGGGCCAGCAACACGTAGAACACCGGGATCACGAACAACGACAGCAGGGTCGAGAACGAGACCCCGAAGATCACCACCACGCCGATCGTCGCGCGGCTGGCCGAGCCCGGTCCGCCGGCGATCACCAGCGGCAGCGCACCGGCGACGGTCGCGATCGAGGTCATCAGGATCGGGCGCAGGCGCACCGCCGAAGCCTCGACGATCGCCTCGTGGATGCTGCGCCCGGCGTCGCGCAGCTGGTTGGCGAACTCGACGATCAGGATGCCGTTCTTCGCCGCCAGGCCGACCAGCATCACGATGCCGATCTGGCTGAAGAGATTGAGGGTGCCGCCGGTCAGCAACAGGCCCAGCAGCGCGCCGAGCACGCCCAGCGGCACCGTCAGCATGATCACGAACGGGTGGATGAAGCTCTCGAACTGCGCCGCCAGCACCAGGTAGACGATCAGCAGCGCCAGCGCGAAGGTCAGCAGCACCGCGCTGCCGGCCTTCTGGTGTTCGCGCGACTCGCCCTTCCAGTCGATCTGGGCGTGCTCGGGCAGCTCTTCGCGGACGACCTGGTTCATCCACTCGATCGCATCGCCGAGCCGGTAGCCGTTGGCCAGGCCGGCGCTGATGGTGATCGCGCGCAGTCGATTGAACCGGTTCAGGCTGCCGGCCTCGGCCAGCTCGCTCAGGGTCACCAGGTTCGACAGCGGCACCAGCTCGCCGCCACGGGCCCGCACCTGGATCCTGGCCAGGTCGGCCGGGGTCGCCCGCGCCGGCTTGTCGGCCTGCACGATCACGTCGTATTCCTCGCCGTCCTGCACGAAGGTGGTGACCCGGCGGCTGCCCATCATCGTTTCCAGCGCGCGGCCGATCGCCGACACGCTGACCCCCAGGTCGGCGGCGCGCTGGCGGTTGATCTGCACGCGCATCTGCGGGCGGGTTTCCTTGTAGTCGGAGTCGGCGCCGTACAGGCCCGGATTCCCGTCCATGCGCTGGATGATGCGGTCGCGCCACTGGGCCAGCTCGGCATAGTCGGGGCCGCCGATCACCACCTGCAGCGGCTGGCCGCCGCTGCGCACCAGGCCGGTGCGCACGCGCGGGGTCGCGCGCACGCCGGTCAACTGGCCGAGTTCGCCGCGCAACTGGTCGACCACCTCCGCGGTGCTCGCCTCGCGCTTGTCCCAGTCGGCCAGGAACACGATCACGTTGCCGGTATGCATCTCCTCGCTCGCGCCCCAGCCGCCGGGCACGCGGGTGTTGGCGCGTTGGACCGGACGGCTGCCGTTGCCATCGGCGCCGCCGGCGATCTGCTCGGCCATCACCGCCTCGACCTGCTTGATCTGGTCGACCGTGTAGTCGAAGCCGGCGCCTTCCGGGCCCTCGACCGAGATGAAGAACGCACCGCGGTCCTCCGGCGGCGCCAGCTCGGTCGGCATCCACTTGAACAGGCCCGCGATCGCGACCAGGGCGACCACCATCAGCCCGCCGAACAGCCACGGCCGCTCGACGCTGTGGTCGAGGAAGCGCCGATAGCGCGCGCCGACGCTGTCGAGCCGGCGGGTGATCCAGCGGTGCGCCGGGTTGGACTTCTCCTCGCTGTGCGGGCGGATCAGCTTGGACGCCATCATCGGGCTCAGGGTCAGCGCGACGAAGGCCGAGATCGCGACCGCGCTGGCCAGCGCCACCGACAACTCGCGGAACAGGCGGCCGGTGTTGCCCTCCATGAAGCCGACCGGCAGGAACACCGCGACCAGCACCGCGGTGGTCGCGATCACCGCGAACGCGACCTGGCGGGTACCGCGCTTGGCCGCGACCAGGCGCGGTTCGCCCAGGTCGGTGCGGCGCTGGATGTTCTCCAGCACCACGATCGCATCGTCGACGACCAGACCGATGCACAGCACCAGCGCGAGCAGGGTCAGCAGGTTGATCGAGAAGCCGAACAGGTACAGCGGAATGAACGCGGCGACCAGGCACACCGGCACCGTGACCGCGGGAATCAACGCGGCGCGGAAGCTGCCCAGGAACAGCCAGATCACCAGCAACACCAGCACGATCGCCTCGGCCAGGGTGTGGTAGACGCGCTCGATCGCGGCCTCGATGAACAGCGTGCTGTCGAAGGCGACGAAGATGCGGGTGCCCTCGGGCAGGGTCGGCTGGATCCGCTCGGCCTCGGCGCGCGCCGCGCGCGCGACCTCCAGCGCGTTCGCGGTCGAGGTCTTGTTGATGCCCAGGCCGATGTTCGGCTCGCCGTTGCTGCGGTAGTAGGCGCGGCGCTCGGCCGAGGCCAGCTCGACCCGGGCGACGTCGCCCAGCCGCACCACGTAACCGTCCTCGCCCTTGCGCAGCGGGATCCGCGCGAAGTCCTCAGGCGCCTGGTAGCTGCGCGCCAGGCGCAGGGTGAAGTCGCGGTTGTCGGACTCGATGCGCCCGGCCGGCAGTTCGACGTTCTCCGCGCGCAGCGCGTCCTCGACGTCGTTGGCGGTGATCCCGCGCGCGGCCAGCGCGTCGCTGTCGAGCCAGATCCGCATCGCATAGCGCTGCTGTCCGCCGACCCTGACCGTCGACACGCCGTCGAGGCTGGACAGGCGGTCGACCACGTAGCGCTCGGCGTAGTCGCTCAGCTGCAGCGTGTCCATCGTGGTGCTGCTCATGTTGAGCCAGATCACCGTGTCCGAGTCGCTGTCGGCCTTCTCGACCTCGGGCGGATCGGCCTCCTCGGGCATGCGGTCGGCGACCCCGCTGATGGCGTCGCGCACATCGTTGGCGGCGGCCTCGATATCGCGCTCGAGGGTGAACTCGATGGTCACCGAGGAGCGCCCGTTGACGCTGCGCGACTGGATCGTCTCCACCCCCTCGATGCCCGACAGCGCGTCCTCCAGCACCTGGGTCACCCGGGTCTCGACCACCGCCGCCGAGGCGCCGGGGTAGGTGACGTCGACGGAGACGATCGGCGGATCGATCGCCGGCAATTCGCGCAGGGTCAGCCGCGAGAACGCCATGATGCCGAGCACGATCAGCATCAGGCTCATCACGGTCGCGAACACCGGCCGGCGGATCGACAGCTCGGAGAAGTTCATGGCTCAGCCTCCGTTGGACGGCGCGGTTCCGGCATCGTCGCCGGCCGCGGCGCCTTCGTTCTCCGCTGCCGGCGCGCCGCCGTCGCGGACCTCGCCCTCACGAACCCTGCTGCCCGGCCGCAGCTTGCCGGTGCCGTCGACGACGATGCGGTCGCCGACCGACAGTCCGGCGACAACCTCGGCCAGCCCGGCGCTGCGCGCACCGACGCCGACCTCGACCCGCTGGACGGTGTCGTCGGCGCCGACCCGGTACACGTAGGCGCTGGTGCCGACCTGGATGATCGAGATCTCCGGCACCAGCAGCGCCTGCCGTTCGGGACGGCTCAGGGTGACCTGCAGCAGCATGCCCGGGCGCAGCGCGCGGTCGGAGTTGGGGAAGTCGCCGCGCACGGTGACCGCGCGCGTCGCCGCGTCGATGCGGGCATCGATGGTGCTGACCTCGCCGGCGAAGTCGCGATCCGGCCAGGCCTCGCTGTGACCGCTCAGGCGCTGGCCGACCGCCAGGTGCGCCAGTTGCGACTCCGGCACCGGAAAATCGACGTAGACGCGGTGGGTGTCGTCCAGCGTCGCGATCGGCGTGCCGGGCGTGACCAGGGCGCCGGGGCTGACCTGGCGGATGCCGAGTACGCCGGAGAACGGCGCGCTGATCACCCGGTCGCCGAGCTGGGCGCGGATCTGCGCGACCCGGGCGCGGGCGGCGTCGCGGGTCGCACGCTGGGCGTCGAACTGGGAACTGGCGATCAGCTGCTGCTGGACCAGCTCGCTCTGGCGCTTGTACAGGCGCTCGGCCTCTTCCGCCGCCGCCAGCGCCTCGTTCAGCGCGGCACGCTGCTGCTGGCCGCTGAGGGTGACCAGCGGCGCGCCGGCCGCGACCTCGTCGCCGCTGTCGAAATGCACGTCCTGCACGGTCTCGCTGACCTTGGCGGTGACCGTGATCGACTCGCGCGCCTTGACCGTGCCCAGCGCCTGCACGGTATCGCTCCAGGGCTGCATCTGCAGCTGCAGGGTCGTCACCGGAATCGCCGGCGCTTCGCCGCCCCCCGCTCCAGGGGTGCCGCGACTGCAGGCGGCCAGCCCCGCGATCATGATCACGGCCAACAGCGCCGGCAGGCGACGACGGGAATCCGGGGGAGAAGAAAGCATGCCAATCTCGATCGAGGGAACAGTGCAGCCAGCAAGTCTAGCCAGCAGTGGTAAACGCCCGCGTGGGCCATAGGTTGACAGCCGCCGCCGGCAGGCCGGATCGGCAAAGTGCCCCCTCCCCGAAACCACTCCGCGCAAGAGCGGCGTAGAGTCGTGAGCGAAGTCGTGAGCCCAGCCCCCTGACTCAGGGGGCGATTCGTGCCGCAGGCACGAATGGGGGTGTGGCGGCGCAACGGCGGGGCCCAAGGTTTGCGAAGCAAACTTTGGGAGATATCCGGGCCAGACCGGATATCGTTCCCCCCTGAGTCAGGGGGCGATTCGTGCCGCAGGCACGAATGGGGGTGTGGAAGCGCAACGGCGGGGCCCAAGGTTTGCGCAG
>NZ_VICD02000156.1 GCF_006546735.2 Marilutibacter maris
CTCCGCCACAGCGTACGCGCCTGCTCCAGGCGGCCCCGGCCCAGCGCCGCCCGGGCACGTGCGCGGCGGCGCTCCAGCAGCCGGGCAAGTTCGGCGGTCGCGTCCGGCAACTCGGCGTGACCGGCGTCGAAGCCGCGTGCTTGCGCAATCAGCGCCCCGGCGGCGGCGAGCTCGTCGGCCCGCATGCGGCTCCAGGCGCGCTGCAGCATCGCGCTGATCGCATCCTCGCGACCCTCCAGCGCCTCGGTACGGTTGGGCTGCACCGCCAACACCCGTCGGTACAGCGGCAACGCCGCATGGTCGTTGCCGCTGAGATCGCCCGCCTTCAGCGCCGAGGCCGCCGACACCAGCCATTGATCGACATCGGCCCGCGCCGCTTCGCGGGCGCGCAGCTGAGCGGCCAACGCATCGGCGTCGGCCCGCGGCACCCCCAGCTCACGGGCCAGCGTCAACATGCGATAGGCATCGTCGTAGCGCCCGGTATCCATCGCCATCCGTGCCTGCGCCAGCGCCTGCCGTGCGACCCGGGACAGGCCGGCGCGGGCCTCGATGCGATCGGGCTCCAGCGCCAGCGCGGCTTCGTACAACTCGCGTGCGCCGCTGCCGTCGGTCGCGGTCAGCCGCCCCTCGGACAAGGCCTGCTCGGCATCGGTGCGCAGCTGCTGGGCGCGGGTTTCGGGCCACAGGCGATCGGCCAGCGGCTGCCTGAACACCATCAGCGCGACGATCGCCAGCGCGATGCAGGCCAGTGCGCCCCACCAGCGCCAGGCCGGCGAGGATTGCCGTTGCCGGAGCGGGCGCCGATCATCGCCGGTCGCGGCGACATCGGCCCGATCCGGGGCCAGGGTCGGCTCGATCCGGCGGCGTCCCGGGCCCCTGCGCGCGTTGCGGTTCCTGTCCATGTGCGCCCCAGCATAATCGCTTGCCGTTGCATGCCGCGTGAGCCGGCCTGGACGAAGCCGGACCTAGACCCGGCGCGCGTACTCCACGCCCGGCAGCGACGCCAGCTTGCCCAGCACGCTCGACAACTGCCCGAAGTCGGCGACCCGCAGGCGCAGGCGGATGCGCACGTGGGCGCGATCGCGCTCGAAGTCGCTGCGCATGTTGGTCACGTGCACATTGTCCTGCGCGACCAGATTGGTGATGTCCTTGAGCAGCCACTTGCGATCGATCGCACGCAACTCGGCGTCGATCTCGTGGCTGCTGCCGGCCCGCCCCCATTCCACCGGCAGCACCCGCTGCGGCTGCTGCGCGGACAGGCGCAGGAAGGTCGCGCAGCCGGGGCGATGCACGCTGACGCCACGCCCGCGGGTCAGATAGCCGACGATCGCCTCGCCCGGCAGCGGCTGGCAGCAGCGTGCCAGCTGGGTCAACACGTTGCCGACGCCCTCGACGGTGAATTCGCTGGTCCGCGCCGGCTGCCGCTGCGGCGCGGGCGC
>NZ_VICD02000157.1 GCF_006546735.2 Marilutibacter maris
GGAAAACCCTGGACTGGAAAACTCCGGAGGAAGCGCTGGCCGAAGAGATGGCGGAATTCTCATCCAGGTGTTGCGCTTGATTGTTGAGACCAAGCCCTTTTTCTCGCTAAAAGTTTTGAAACGGCTCCAACCCCGGACACCCCGGACACAGTGCTGTTTCACAGGGGTTTTTTGTGCAGTCCGGGGTTGTTTTTGCCACTTTGCAACCCCGGACCTCGGACTGCATTTCCCGGCTTTCTGCGTACCGGTTCGCATTAGAGAACCATCCTAGACGCCGCTGCCACCATCTCAACCCGCCGCCTGCACGCAACTTCACCCAGCCGCTTGCGCTGCGTCCGCCGACGACGCCTGCGCTGGCGATCCCGCCGGCGGCGCCGCGCATCGTCGCGGTGTCGGACATCCACGGCCAGTACGACCTGCTGGTGCGGCTGCTGCGCGCGCACCGGGTCATCGACGCACAGGATCACTGGACGCTCGGCACCGACACGCTGGTGGTGGCCGGCGACGTGTTCGACCGCGGGCCGCAGGTGACCGAGGCGTTCTGGCTGCTGTACCGCCTGCAGCAGCAGGCCGCGGCCGCCGGTGGCGCGGTGCATTTCGTCCTCGGCAACCACGAGACGATGGTGTTGTACGACGACCTGCGTTACGTCAATCCCAAGTACCTGCGCAGCGCGCAGCTGCTGGGCCGCAGCTACCCCGAGCTGTATGCCGCCGACAGCGTGATCGGGCAGTGGCTGCGCACCCGCCCGGTGCTGCTGCGCGTCGGCGACACGCTGTTCCTGCATGGCGGCATCGCCCCCGAAGCGCTGCCACTGGCACTGGATCCGGCGCGCACCAATGCCGCCTACCAGGCCTCGCTGGGGCGCCCGCGCGCCGAGGTCAAGGCCGATCCGGGCACCGCGCCGCTGTATGACGGCAAGACCAGCCCGATCTGGTACCGCGGTTACTTCGACGGGCGCCTGGACACGCCTGGCGTGCAGGGCGTGCTCGATCAGCTCGGCCTGCAGCGCATCGTGGTCGGGCATACCTCGATGCCGCACGTCAGCACGTTCCATGACGGCCGCATCATCGCCATCGATGCCGACATGAAGGAAGGCAGCAATGCCGAGCTGCTGTTCATCGAGAACGGCGCGCTCAGCCGCGGCCTGCTCGATGGCTCTCGCGTTCCACTGGCGCAGGGTGTTATTGAGGAATCCACGCACTGAGCCGGCACCGGGCGTCGCATTTTGCGACAGGCCCGGCGCGCCGCACCCGGCACTTTTCCGTCACATATCACTCACACTCTCACTTGCGAACGCCGATCTCAGCAGGACATCCGGGGTTGACCGGCGAACAAGCGCAATCAGCGCACATTTCACGTTTTTTCACGGAGTGATTCACACCTCCGTCATCACTTTTCGGATAACAGGCGGATGCAGACACCGCGACCGGCTTCGACCCGGTTGCGCGTGATGCTTTTTTCTGGTTGGATCGGGCGATGAAACCACGAACACTTGCCATTGCGATGGCCCTTGCATTGGCACCCGGATGGGCCAGCGCACAGGATTCGGTAGCCACCCTGCGCGAAGAGATCACGCAGGTGCAGAACCATCTGCAGGCCTTGACCGAACGCCTCAACGCGCTGGAGCGCGGACAGGGCACCCAGGCACAGAGCGGTACCCCCGCGCCTGCGACAGCGCCACAAACGGCACCCGCCTCGTCCGTAGTCACCACCCCGCCGGCAGCCGCCGCCACATCGATCGCGCAGCTGTCCCCGTCGCGTTCGGCGGCCACCACGCAATCGGTGCTGCCGCCACGTGATTCGGTCGCCGACCCGTCCACCGCGGCATCCCGACCGGACAATGCGCCCTCCCCCACCGATCCGGAGCTGAAGGGTTTCTTCGCCATCCCCGGCACCGAGACCATGATCCGCCTGGGCGGTTACGCCAAGCTCGATGCGATCGCCGATGGCCGCGCCGCGGGCGACACCGAACAGTTCGTCACCTCCTCCATTCCGGTGGGCGGTCCGCACCGCGACGTCTCGCATTTCGACATGCACGCCAAGCAGACCCGCTTCAGCTTCGAAGCGCGTCGCCCGACCAGCCATGGCAACCTGCGCTTCTACCTGGAGAACGACTTCTTCGGCAGCAGCGACAGCTATCAGTTCCGCCTGCGCCATGCCTACGGACAGCTGGGCAACACCTACGCCGGCTATGGCTACTCCACCTTCATGGATGCCGACTCGCTGCCCGATACGCTGGATTTCGCCGGCCCCGGCGGCGCCGGCTACCTGCTGGTGGCCGGCATCCACCACAGCTTCGCGCTGGGCAAGGGCAACAGCCTGACCATCGCCGCCGAAGACCCGGATGCACAGCTGGCCAACACCGGCGATTCGGACATCAGTGCCGACCGCTTCCCCGACGTCAGCCTGGTCGCACGCATGGAGCGCAACTGGGGGCACCTGCAGCTGGGCGCGGTGGCGCGCAGCCTCGGCTACGACGGCGACGGCCGCAGTGACCGCACCTTCGGCGGCGGCCTGCAGCTGAGCGGCTCGTTCGCCGTCGCCGAGCGCGACCTGCTGCTGTTCGGGCTGCTCGGCGGCAAGGGCATGGGCCGCTACACCGCCGACCTGACCGGTTCGGGCCTGGACGCGGCGATCAATGCCGACGGCCGGCTCAAGGCACTGCCGCTGTACGGCGGCTTCTTCGGCTACACCCACTACTGGTCGGAGATGTGGCGCTCGAACCTGATCTACGGCGAACTGCACATGGACGACGCTGACGCGCTCGCCAGTGATGCATTCCGGCGCAGCCGCTATGGCGCGCTGAACCTGATCTGGAGCCCGGCGCCGTCCTGGACGATGGGCATGGAACTGCTCTATGGCCAACAGCAGCTGCAGGACGGACGCAGCGCCGACACCCTGCGCCTGCAGGGCAGCCTGCAATACAGCTTCATCAAGTAACCCAGCCCGCAGGCCGGACCCGCCCTCACCGCCCGGCCGCCAGCAACGCAATCCCACCCACGCCCTTCCCTTCCGGACAGACATCGGCAATGCCGGTGAAAGGAGACACCCATGGCAGGTCAGAAAAAAATCGGCGTAGTCGGCGCGACGTTCCTCGTCGCCGGCAACATGATGGGCTCGGGCGTGTTCCTGCTGCCCGCCAGCCTGGCCAAGATCGGCACCGCCTCGATCTGGGGCTGGCTGATGACCACCGCCGGCGCGCTGCTGCTCGCCTTCGTGTTCGCCAAGCTCGGCAAACTGGCCCCGCAGGCCGGCGGCCCCTACGCCTATGCACGCGACTGGTTCGGCCCGTACATGGGCTTCCAGACCAACACCATCTACTGGTTCGCCAACTGGATCGGCAACGTCGCCATCCCGATCGCGGCGGTCGGCTACTTCAGTTACTTCTTCCCGATCCTGTCCGACCCGATCCCGCGCTGCATCGCGGTGCTGGTGCTGGTATGGGCGTTGAGCTTCGCCAACGTGATCGGCCCGGCGTTCGTCACCCGCGTGCAGACGGTGACCACCAGCTTCGCGCTGATCCCGATCCTGGGTATCGCGATCTTCGGCTGGTTCTTCTTCGACCCGGCCATCTTCAAGGGCGCCTACAACGTCTCGGGTGAGTCCAACTTCGGCGCCATCTCCAGCGCCGCGGCACTGACGCTGTGGGCCTTCATCGGCGTGGAGTCGGCCTCGGTGACCGCCGGCGTGGTCGAGAACCCGGAGAAGAACGTCGCCCGCGCCACGCTGGCCGGCGTGTTCCTGGCGGCGGTGGCCTACATCGCCAGCTCCTCGGTGATCATGGGCATGGTCCCCAACGCCGACCTGCAGGTCTCCGACGCACCGTTCGCGCTGGCCGCGGCCAATGCCGTCGGTGGCTGGGGCGGCGCGCTGGTCAGCCTGTGCGCCTTCATCGGCGCGGCCGGCTCGCTCGGCGGCTGGATCCTGCTGACCGCGCAGAGCGCCAAGGCGGCCTCGGACGACGGCCTGTTCCCGAGCATCTTCAGCAAGATCAACAAAGACGAGGTGCCGGTCAAGGGCGTGCTGATCGTCGCGGTGCTGATGACCCTGGCGGTGCTGATCACCTCGACCTCGAAAACCGCGTCGGCGCAGTTCGACGTGATCACCTCCGCTGCCGTGGTGCTGACCCTGCTGCCCTACATCTACTCGTGCGTGGCCTGCTACTTCGTGGTCGAGCGCTCGCACACGCTGGTCCACACCGGCGCGTTCTGGGTGCTGACCAGCATCACCGTGGTCTATTGCCTGTGGGCGATCTTCGGCTCCTCCGGCAGCATCGTGCAGTACGCCTTCCTGTTCGTACTGTTCATCACCGTCTTCTATCCGTTCTTCAGCGAGGACCGTCGCAAGCAGAAGCTTGCCAAGCTCTCGCCCGTCGCTGCCCCGCGCAGCGCATCGAACTGAATCCCCCGCTCGGTAGACAAGGAAACCACCATGTACTTCAATTCCCTGGACTATCCGCTCGTCATCATCGATGCCGACTACGACTCCCCGCGCATCAACGGCATCCTGATCCGGGCCCTGGCCGACGAGCTGCGCAAGAACGACCGGCGCGTGCTGTGCGGCCTGACCCTGGACGATGCCCGCGCCGGCGCGCGCACCTACGTGGCCGCCTCGGCGGTGCTGATCTCCATCGACGGCACCGAGGAGAACGACGACCAGTTCCAGCAGCTGCTCGCGTTCCTGCGCGAGCAGAGCAAGCGCCGCGCCGACCTGCCGGTGTTCCTGTACGGCGACCGCCGCACCATCGAGAAGGTGCCGAGCAAGCTGCTCAAGTACGTGCACGGCTACATCTTCCTGTTCGAGGACACCAAGAGCTTCATCGCCCGCCAGGTGATGCGTGCCGCCGACGACTACATGGCCAAGCTGCTGCCGCCGTTCTTCAAGGCGCTGATCCACCATGCCGCCGAGTCGAACTACTCCTGGCACACCCCCGGCCATGCCGGCGGCGTGGCCTTCACCAAGTCACCGGTGGGCCGTGCGCTGCACCAGTTCTACGGTGAGAACACGCTGCGCAGCGATCTTTCCATCTCGGTGCCGGAACTGGGTTCGCTGCTCGACCACACCGGCCCGATCCGCGATGCCGAGGCCGAGGCGGCGCGCAACTTCGGCGCCGACCACACCTTCTTCGTCACCAACGGCACCTCCACCGCCAACAAGATCGTCTGGCACGGCACCGTGGCACGCGGCGACATCGTGTTCGTGGACCGCAACTGCCACAAGTCGCTGCTGCACTCGCTGATCATGACCGGTGGCATCCCGGTGTACTTCACCCCCAGCCGCAACGCCCACGGCATCATCGGCCCGATCAGCCTGGACCAGTTCTCCGGCGAGGCGCTGCAGAAGATGATCGCGGCCAACCCGCTCGCCAGCAAGGCGGCCAAGCCGGGGGGGAAGCCACGCATCGCGGTGGTCACCAACTCCACCTATGACGGCCTGTGCTACAACGCCGAGAAGATCGCCGACAACCTCGGCAGCGCCGTGGACTACCTGCACTTCGACGAGGCCTGGTACGCCTACGCCGCGTTCCATCCGTTCTACGAGAACCATTACGGCATGGCCAAGGGCAAGCCGCGCGAGCAGGACGCGATCATCTTCACCACCCATTCCACGCACAAGCTGCTGGCCGCGTTCTCGCAGGCATCGATGATCCACGTGCGCAACGCGGCCACCCGCGAGCTGGATGCGGAGCGGTTCAACGAATCGTTCATGATGCACACCTCCACCAGCCCGCATTACGGCATCATCGCCGCGTGCGACGTCGCCTCGAAGATGATGGAAGGCGAGGCCGGCCGCTCGCTGGTGCAGGAAATGCACGATGAAGCCGTCACCTTCCGCCGCGCCATGCTGCATGTCAGCCAGGACCTCGGCCGCGATGACTGGTGGTTCAAGGTATGGCAGCCGGACGGCGTGGAACGCAGCATCGGCCAGGCCGACAGCGACAAGCCGCTGACCACCTCGCGCCCGGACTGGTACCTGCGCCCGGACGCCCATTGGCATGGCTTCGACAACCTCGCCGACGACTATGTGCTGATCGATCCGGTCAAGGTCACGCTGCTCACGCCCGGCCTGGCGATGGACGGCACCATGGGCAAGCTGGGCATTCCCGCCGCGGTGTTGAGCAAGTTCCTGTGGACACGTGGCATCACCGTGGAGAAGACCAACCTGTACTCGGTGCTGTTCCTGTTCTCGATGGGCATCACCAAGGGCAAATGGAGCACCCTGGTCACCGAACTGCTGGCCTTCAAGGACCTCTACGACAGCAACGCACCGCTGACCCGCGCACTGCCGAGCCTGGTCGAGGAGCACCCGGTGGCCTATGCCGACTGGGGCCTGCGCGACCTGTGCGCCGCGCTGCACGCCTTCAACGACGAGTTCCGCGTCGCCGAAGTGATGCGCGAGATGTACGTGGACCTGCCCGAGCCGGTGATGACCCCGGCCGAAGCGTACAACCACCTGGTGCAGGGGCAGATCGAGCGCGTCGACATCGACCAGATCAGCGGCCGCGTCGCCGGCACCATGCTGGTGCCGTACCCTCCGGGCATCCCGACGATCATGCCGGGTGAACGTTTCGGCGCGCAGGACGAGCCGATCATCCAGTCGCTGCGCATCGCCCGCGAGCAGAACGCGCGCTTCCCGGGCTTCGAGTCCGACGTGCACGGCCTGATCATCGACAACAGCGGCGCGCAGCCCAGCTACAAGGTGGAAGTCCTGAAGCTGTAACGGCCGAAGCGGTGCGGGTGAAGCGACAAGCTCCCCCCCCCTCCCCGCCCGCGGGGGAGGGGCCAAGGCGAAACACACGCCCGCTGCTGCAAGGCGTACGTCCTCCTGCTTCGTGGGGTTGCGAAGCGCGGCAGTGGCAGTGGTGGTGGTGATCGCCGTGGCCCTGGCCCTGGCCCTGGCGGTGATGATGGCCGGGCGCTCTCCCTTCTCCCGCCAAGCGGACGAAGGTGCCCGTCAGGGCGGATGAGGGTGCTTTGTGCTTTGTGCTTTCGACCTCGGGCCGGCCGCCGCCGGGCCCGGCGCTGCCGCCCGCCGGCGAAGCGGCTACGATGCGGGCGATGCCCGCCCTCCCCCTGCACTGACGGGAACCCACGGATGCACCACGACTCGCCCTGATGACCAGCACCCGCCAGGAGCAACGCGTACTGCAACTGTCGATCGCAGGGACCGTGCTGGTCGCTGCGATCGGTTTCTTTGGCGGCATGCTGGCCCGCTCGCAGGCCATCCTGTTCGACGGCATCTACAGCCTGGTTGACGTGGCCCTGACCCTGGTCGCACTGGCGGTGCTGCGGCTGATGAACAACGAGCAGAGCCCCCGCTTCCAGTACGGGTTCTGGCACCTGGAGCCGATGGTCGAGGCGCTGGGCGGCGCCATCCTCAGCCTGGCCTGCATCTATGCGATGGCCAATGCCGTCATCGGCTTCAGCGGTGGCGGCCACGAGACCCGGGTCGGCCCGGGCCTGGCGTGGGCCGCGCTGCTGGCGGTGGTCGACCTGGTCATGGCGGTATGGATCGGCCGCCATGCGCGCCGCCTGGAGTCCGGGCTGCTGGCGCTGGACGCGCGGGCCTGGCTGCTGACCGGGCTGATGAGCCTGGCGGTGGTGCTGTCCTTCGTCATCGCGCTGGCGCTGCGCGGCGGCAGCCACGCGCACTGGATCCCGTATCTGGACCCGCTGGTGCTGGCCGTCATCAGCCTGGCCGCGCTGCCGGTACCGCTGCGCGCGGCCTGGAAAGCCGCCCGCGAGGTGCTGCAGGTGGCGCCGAGCGAACTCGATGCGCAGGTGCAGACGGTGATGGAGCAGTTCGTCGCCGAGCATCGGTTTGAAGGTTTCACCAGCCATGTCGCCAAGATGGGCCGCATGCAGTTCATCGAGATCCACATCCTCACCCGGCCCGATACGCAGCTGGGCAGCATCGGCGACGTGGACCGCCTGCGCGATGAGATCGCCACACGGCTGGACGCACGCTCCGGCCGCTTCTGGCTGACCATCGACTTCACTTCCGATCCGGCCTGGACATGAGCACTACCGCACCACGGAAAATGGGCCTGACCATGGCCACCATGCTGGTCGCCGGCAACATGATCGGCACCGGGGTGTTCCTGCTGCCGGCCAACCTGGCCACGGTCGGCAGCATTTCCTCGGTCGGCTGGGTCATCGCCACCGCCGGCGCGATCGCGCTGGGGCTGGTGTTCGCCCGGCTTTCGCAGATCAACCCGCAGCCCGGCGGCCCGTATGCGTATGCCCGCGATACCTTCGGCAACTACGTCGGCTTTGTCAGCAACTACGCGTACTGGTTCGGCAACTGGATCGGCAATGTCGCCATCGCACTGGTGGTCACCGGCTACCTGAGCCACCTGTGGCCCTGGCTGGAGGGCATCTACCCGCGCCTGGGCTTCACCCTGGCGGTGATCTGGCTGCTGAGCCTGGCCAATGCCCGCGGCGCCCGCTGGATCGGCGCGTTGGAGACCGGCACGCTGCTGCTGGCGTTGATCCCGATCCTGAGCATCGCCATCGCCGGCTGGTGGTGGTTCGATGCGGACATGTTCATGGCCGGCTGGAACGTCAGCGGCATGGAGGACAGCGCGGCGATCTCGCGCAGCGCCTCGATCGCGCTGTGGGCGTTCATGGGCGTGGAGAGCGCGGCGGTATCGGCCGACGTCATCGACAACCCCAAACGCAACATCCCGCTGGCGACCCTGCTCGGGCTGGCGCTGGCGGCGGTGATCTACATCAGCTGCTCGCTGGTGATCATGGGCATGCTGCCGATGGAGGCACTGCGCGACTCCTCGGCACCGTTCGCCGATGTCGCCAAGCTGATGATCGGCCCCTGGGGCGTGGTGGTGATCGCGCTGTGCGCGATCTTCAAGTCGATCGGCGCGCTCGGCGGCTGGATGCTGCTGGTCGGGCAGTCCGCCAAGGCGGCGGCCGAGGATGGGCTGTTCCCGCGCGTGTTCTGCAAGCTCAACCGCCATGGCATGCCCGGCACCGGCCTGATGATCGTGGCGGTGCTGATGAGCGGCCTGCTGCTGGTGACCTCCTCGCCGACACTGGCCCGGCAGTTCGACCAGCTGACCAACATCGCGGTGCTGCTGACCATCATTCCCTACCTGTTCTCGGCCGGGGCCCTGGCCGCGACCACGCTGGAGCGCAATGAACGGGGCTGGCTGCGGGCCGGCTGCCTGCTCACCGCCGCCGCCGCGGTCGCCTACTGCCTGTATGCCCTGCTCGGCGCCGACGCCCAGCTGCTGGCCTACGCCACCGTGGCGATGCTGTTCAGCGCCGCGCTGTACCCGTTCTTCCGCAAGCGGATGCTGGAGACCGGCAGCGGCCGCTAGCGGCGCCAGCCCCCTCCCCTTCGTGCGCCGGCGGGCCAGCCCCTACAATGGCCCCTTTGTGGCAGCCCGCTGCCCGGCAATCGAAGTGGAATCCGCGTGACCGAGAAAAAGCCCGAACACATCCCGTTGATGAAGCAGTAGTGTGTAGGACCACTACTCGGGTGTGCTGACCCGCTCCCTGATCAGGGCCAGGATCGCCTCCCGCTCGGCAGGAGGCATGCGGCTGACCAGCAGGATCACTTCGGCCAGGACATTGTCCACGGCATGGAAATAGGCCACCGGCAGGCCCAGGGCCTCAGCGATCTTGGCCATGGTTTCCTGGTCGGGCTCATGCCGACCGGTCTCATACCGACTGACGCGCGGCGCGCCCGTATTCTGGTCGTCCAAGCCCAGCACCCTCCCCAAATCTGCCTGCGTCAAGCCAGCAGCCACCCGCGCCGCCCGAAGGCGACGGCCGAATAGCGTGGCGGGAGACTTGGGCTGCATGGGCGGACGACAGGAGGCGACCGCATAGCCTGACCCAAACCCCCGGTAAAGGTCATTTGCGATTATCGCAAAATGCATGCGACGATTCCCTCTGAGCTACTACCCAAGGGGGAACCATGAAATCAGTTGCTCTTACGCCCGTACTTCTTGTTTGCTTCCTGGCCGCTTGCGGCAAGCCCGAAACTGCCGCCTCCGCCTCACAGCCCGAAGGCAAACCAGACGCCCCGGTGGCCGGCCATACTCCTAAGCCCAAGGCAGCAAGGAACGTGCCGCTGGAGCAGTACGTCGAAGTGTCCAACGGCATCTACAGCTTAGGCTCAACTTCCAAGTGCAACACCCCCATATCGGGGCGTTGCCATGTCCAGAACCTACCACCACCTGAGCGCCGAAGAGCGCGCCTTGA
>NZ_VICD02000158.1 GCF_006546735.2 Marilutibacter maris
ATCGCCGTGCAGGTCGTGCTGGCGCCCGGCGCCAGCGGACCGGTCGCACAGTCGGTCAGCGCCCCCAGGATGTCGTCGTTCACCGTGAACGGACCGGCCAGGGTCACATTGCCGGCGTTGGTGATCGTGTAGGTGTAGGTGATCACGTCACCGACCGCGGCATAGGTCGCCGTGTCGGCCGCCTTGGCGATGGTCAGCGCCGGATCCGCCGCCGCCACCGGCACGCTCTCGGTGTCGTCGTCGCTCACCTGGGCGCCCGTCGGGTCCTCGCCCGTCGCCGTCGCCGTGTTGTCCAGCGTTCCGCCCGCGTCCACCTCCACCTGCGTCACCGTGTGCGTGTACGCCGTGCAGGTCATGCTCGCGCCCGGCGCCAACATCGTCTGCGGACAGGTAACTGCCGTCGATGCCCCGCCTTCGTACACATCGCCCACCGCGATGTTGGTCACCGTCACGTTGCCGCTGTTGGCCACCGTCACCGTGTACGAGATCACGTCGTCCAGATCCGCCTCACCGGCCGTTCCCGTATCGGTCGTGAACGTCGCCGCCTTGGTCACCGTCAGCGCCGGATCTGCCTGGAACGTATTGGTGATACTGCAGATCGCCGTCTCGCCACTGCCCAGGGTGACCTGGTTGCCGCCATTGACGGTCGCGCCCGAACAGACCCACGTGGTAGCCGCCAGGTAGTCGGCGGGGGCGCCGGCCTCGCTCAGGGTGTAGGTGCCGGCATCAACCGCCGCTGCGGTGATCGCGGCATCGCCCTCGACACCGCTGATCGCGGTCGGGCCAGCGGCGCTGAGGGTCCAGTCGGTATCGACCGCGGTACCACCGCCGGTGTTGTCAACGACTTTCTCCAGGGTCAGCGTTGCCGCCTGATCGTCGTTGGTGATCGTGCAGGTCGCCGTCTCGCCATTGGCCAGGGTCAGCTGGTCGCCCGACAGCGTGCCGGCGTCGCAGGTCCACGCGCCGGCGGTGTAGCCGGCCAGATTGGTCTCCGACAGCGTATAGGTGCCGGCATCGACCGTCGCCGCGGTGATCGTGGCATC
>NZ_VICD02000013.1 GCF_006546735.2 Marilutibacter maris
ATGGAGGCGTGACCCATCCCCTGACCCAGGGGGCGGGAGGGACAAGGCTGACGCGCTCTTCGTAGGAGCGGCGTGAGCCGCGATGAGGCTCTACCGGGAAGGCCCCGGTCGCGGCTCACGCCGCTCCTACGAGGGCGGGTGATGGACGGGCGCCTGCCGGTCCTCAGCCCTCAGCACAAAGTCGCATGCGCCGGCGCCCGCGCCGTGGCAGGCTGCACGGCATGGAACCGGTGCCCGGCCTCGACCTCGGCGTTCCGCCGTTCGACCTGCTCGACGCGGCCGAGCAGGCGCGGGTGCAGCGGGCGGTCGACCTGGGCTTCCATCCGGCCGGCCGCGTGTTGCTGGCGGCCGGCGCGGCCTCCGAACACGTCCACGTGATCCTCAAGGGCGTGGTCCGCGCCTGGGACGAGGCTGCCGACGGCGGCGAGGGCCGGCGCCTGTTCGCCGACTTCGGACCCGGCGACGTGTTCGGCGCCTGGGCGGTGATCGCCGGTCGCGCCCGCCACCGCTACGAGGCCGCCGAGGACGTGTTGAGCTTCCTGATCCCGGCCCCGCTGTTCCGCGAGTTGCTGGCCGGCAACCCGGCCTTCGCCGCCTGGTTCCACGAAGGCCTGTCGCTGAAGCGGCGGCTGGCCGCCAGCGCGCAACAGCCCTCGGAGCTGTCCGAGTTGATGCTGACCCGGGTCGGCGACGCCCAACTGGCGCCGGCGGTGCGGGTCGCCGCCGCCACCCGCGTGACCGAGGCGGCGCGACGCCTGCGCGAAGCCCGGGTCGACTGCCTGCTGGTCGACCCCTCGCCGGCGGACGCCGACGGCGGCCTGGGCATGCTGACCCGCACCGACCTGCTCGAGGCCATCGCCCTGGACGGGGTGCCGGTCGATGCGCCGGTCGGTCCGCTGGCGCAGCGGCCGGTGATCGGCGTGCGCGACCACGACGTGCTGTTCCAGGCCCTGGTCACGATGACCGAGCACCACATCGAGCGGGTCCTGGTCAGCGAGGGCGAAGCGTCGGCGCAGGGCCGCGTGCTCGGCACCCTCGGCATGGCCGAGGTGCTCGCCCACTACACCAGCCACTCGCACCTGATCAGCCTGCGCCTGGAACGCGCCGGCGACCTGGCCGAGGTCGCCGAGGCGGCCCGCAGCATGACCGCGCTGGTGCGCCAGCTGCACGCCCAGGGCGCGCGCATGAGCTACCTGATGGAGCTGGTGTCCGCGCTCAACAGCCGCATCCTCGCCCGGGTGTTCGCCGAAGTGGTGCCGGCGCCGCTGCGCGAGCGCATGTGCCTGCTGGTGCTGGGCAGCGAGGGCCGACGCGAGCAGATCCTCAAGACCGACCAGGACAACGCCCTGGTTTTGGACGACGCGCTGGAATGGGACGGCCTGGATGCGGCGATGCGGCGCTTCGGCGAAGTCCTCGCCGATATCGGCTATCCGCCCTGCCCGGGCGGGGTGATGGTGCGCAATCCGCACTGGCGGCTGCGCGTGGGCCAATGGCGCGAACGCATCGAACACTGGCGCCGCGAGCGCGACGGCGGCAGCGCCCTGGACTTGGCGATCGCCCTGGACGCGCGCCCGGTCGCCGGCAACGCCGCGCTGTACGCGCCGGTCGCCGAGGCGATCGCCGCGCTGGGACGCGACGAGATCCTGATGCGCGAGCTGGCCCGCGCCTCGCTGGAGTTCTCCACCCCGCTGAACCTGTTCGGCCGTGTGCGCGACGACGCCGGCGGCATCGACATCAAGAAGGGCGGGGTATTCCCGCTGGTCAACGGCATCCGGGTGCTGGCCCTGCGCCACGGCATCGACCGCCACAACAGCTTCGATCGCTGCGCCGCCCTGGTCGATGCCGGCGCGCTGTCGTCCGAGCTCGGCCGCGACGTGCCGCAGGCGCTGGCGGTGTTCATGCGCCTGCGCCTGGGCGCGCAGTTGCAGGCGCTGGCCGCCGGCCGCGCCGCCGACAACCGCCTCGACCCGGCCTCGTTGCGGCGCCTGGATCGCGAACTGCTGCGCGATGCGCTGCGCGTGGTCAACGCGTTCAAGGACCACCTGCGCGGCGCCTTCCATCTGCGCGACTGACGATGCCGACTCCGCTGCCGCTGCGCCGCTGGCTCGACCGCCGCCGCCATGGCCATGGACCGTGGGGGGCGCTGCTGCGGCCGGCACCGGCGGACAGCTGGGTCTCGCTGGACATGGAAACCAGCGGCCTGGACCCGGCCCGCGACCGCATCCTGACCATCGCCGCGGTGCCGGTCGCCAACGGCCGCATCGGCCTCACCGAGCGCTTCCAGGCGACGGTGCGGCCCGACGCCGGGCATGGACCGCCTGCGGACATCGAGGCGATCCGCCACCACCGCCTGCGCCCGCAGGACCTGGAACACGGACTGGAGGAACACGACGCGGTCGCGCGTCTGCTCGACTGGCTGGGCCCGAGGCCGCTGATCGGTTATCGGATCGGCTTCGACGTGGCGATGCTCGACCGGGTCGCGCCGGCGATCACCGGTTTCCGCCTGCCCAATCCGCGCATCGACCTGGCCGCGGCGTTCCGCGCGCGCCTGCATCGGCGCAATCCGCATGCGCTGGCCGGGGACGCGGGTTTCGAGGCCATCGCCGCGACCCTGGGCATTCCGATGCTGGGGCGGCATACCGCGCTGGGCGACGCCACCACCGCGGCGGCGTGCTGGCTGGCCCTGCAGGCGCACACCTAGACCGGTCGAGCGCGGCGTATTGCGTTGCGGTGCAGCACGGCCGGGATCGACGCCGTCACCGCGCCACCACGCAAACCTGCGATTAAGCGAATGCGGTCACGCTTGCACCCTAGCCAGCTTCGCATATTCGCACTTAGTGAAATATTCGATTTGACCGCCCAGCGCCCACGTGGATAACTCGATGGGCGGCCACGTCGTGTCTGGCGTCCGCTTCGCGAAGCCAAGCAACACGCAGCCAGCTTCGCGCACCCTGGCAACGCGCCGGCAAAGGAATCGCGGCGGCGCATTCGCAACCCAGACGCCAGGGTCGTCTCAGGGGGAGGTAATCGACAGCGGCGGCCCGACATCCGGGATCCCGACGCCGGGTCGGTCTGGCGCCGAGCTGCCACCGCACTTTCATTAGGAAATGGAGAGCCATGATGAAGTCCGTTGTTTCCCATTCGCATCCGCTTGCGCTTGCCCTGCTCGTCTCGCTCGGGCTGTCCGCACCCGCCATCGCCGCCGGCCCCACCGAACCGGGCGCCGCGCCGGTTCCGGTCCGGATCGCCGCGCAGCGCGAAGCCCTGATCAGCCTGCACGGGCGCATCGGCACGACGGCCGCGGGCAACCAGCGCGCGAGCGTGATCCGGACCGACGATGCCGCCTTCATCAAGGTGCACTTCGAGCACTTCTCGCTGCCCGAAGGCGTGACCCTGGAGGTGTCCAACCCCGACGGCAGCGAGGTCTACCGCTACAGCGGCGACCACCGCGACGCCCACACCGTCGATGCGGCGCTCGGCCAGAACGGCGAGAGCAGCTTCTCGGCGATGTCGATCAGCGGACCGGTGGCGATCCTGCGCCTGGTCGGCACCGCCTCCGAGCCGTGGACCTCGCGCCACGGCGTGGTGGTGTCGCACTACCTGGAAGGCTATCCCGAGGCGATGCTGCCCGAGCTGCAGGACAGCGGCCTGTTGACCCCGGCCACCGACGTCAACCCGACTTCGATCTGCGGCACCGACGACAAGCGTCCGGTGGCCTGCTACATCGACAGCGATCCCGACGCCTACGACCGCTCGCGCCCGGTCGGCCGCATGCTCAGCAGCGGCGGCAGCCTGTGCACGGTCTGGCGCGTGGGTCCGGACAACCGTCTGTTCACCAACAACCACTGCCTGTCGACCAGCTCCGGCGTCGCCGGCGCCGAGTTCTGGTTCAACTACCAGCGCGCCAGTTGCAGCAGCAGCACCGGCGCGACCGTCACCAAGGTCACCGGCAACCAGATGCTGAAGACCGACGCGGCGCTGGACTACACCCTGTTCACGGTCAACAACTTCGCCGCGCTGGAACCGTTCGGCTACCTCGGACTGGACATCGGCACGGTCTCGGTCGGCGACGGCATGTACATCGCCCAGCATCCCGGCGGCCGCATGAAGGAGCTGGGGGTGATGGACGGCAGCGCCGCCTGCGCGGTCAAATCGACCACCGCCGACGGCACCAGCGGCGAGGCAGGCAGCGACCTGGGCTACACCTGCGACACCGAGGGCGGCAGCTCCGGATCGCCGGTGATCTCGCGCGCCAGCAACAAGGTGATCGCACTGCATCACCTCGGCGGCTGCAACAACGAGGGCGCCAAGATCTCGCGGATCTGGCCGCAGGTGGCCAGCTACTTCAACAACCAGGTTCCCGACGGCGACGACGGCGGCACCACCCCGCCGCCGCCCGGCGACGAGCTGGAGAAGGGCGTGCCGGTGACCGGGCTGGCGGCCACGACCGGCAATGCCGTCGAGTACACGATGGACGTGCCCGCCGGCGCCTCCAACCTGAGCTTCGTCATGTCCGGCGGCAGCGGCGATGCCGACCTCTACGTCAAGTTCGGCAGCGCGCCGACCGACAGCAGCTACGACTGCCGCCCGTACAAGAACGGCAATGCCGAAACCTGCAGCTTCGCCAGCCCGCAGGCCGGCACCTGGCACGTCCGGGTCAAGGCCTACAGCAGCTTCTCCAGGGTCAGCCTGGTCGGCGACTACGGCACCGGCGGCGGTGGCGACACCCAGACCTACAGCAACACCAGCGACTATCCGATCAACGACAACGCCACGGTCGAGAGCCCGATCACCGTGTCCGGTCGCAGCGGCAACGCCCCCAGCAACGCCAGCGTGGATGTCGACATCCGCCACACCTACAAGGGCGATCTGAAGGTCGACCTGGTGGCCCCGGATGGCAGCACCTACAACATCCACAAC
>NZ_VICD02000159.1 GCF_006546735.2 Marilutibacter maris
GCGAGCGTCTGGACGAGGCCGCCGCGCGGCTCGTCGCGGCCCAGGACGAGGCCCGCCAGCTGCGCGAGGAGCGCGCGCGGATGCAGAGCGAGCTGGCCCAGGTGCGCGCCCATCTGGAGCACGGCGAACGCAGCCAGGCCGAGATGAAGCAGTTCCTCGACCAGGCCCAGCACAAGCTGTCGGCGGCGTTCGCGGAGCTGGCCGGCAGGACCTTCTCCGACACCGTGAAGACCAGCGCCGAGCGCTCGCGCAGCGACATCCAGGTCCTGCTCAAGCCGTTCGCCGAACGCATCGGCGAGTTCCGCAGCCGCATCGACACGCTGTACGCGGAGGAGGCCAAGGAACGCGCGGCGCTGGCCGGCGCGGTCAACGAGCTAAAGTCGCTGAACCAGGACATGGCCCAGCGCGCGCACGAGCTGACCCGCGCGCTGCGCGGCAACGCCAAGGTCCGCGGCGACTGGGGCGAGCTGATGCTGGAGAGCGTGCTGCGCGGCTCCGGTCTGCAGGAGGGCGAGCACTATCAGCGCCAGATCAGCACCAGCGACGCCGACGGCCGCACCCTGCGCCCGGACATCGTGGTCAGCCTGCCGGACGAGCGCCGGATCGTGGTCGACAGCAAGGTCAACCTGATCGCCTGGCAGGAGGCGATGAACGCCGACGCGCCGGAGCAGCAGCAGGACGCGCTGCGCCGCCACGCGGTCGCGCTGCGCCAGCACGTCAAGGATCTGGCCGAGCGCGACTACCCGCGCGCGCTGGGCGAGGACACCCTGGAGGTGACCGTGCTGTTCGTGCCGATCGAAGGCGCGCTGTCGGCCGCGCTGGGCGCCGATGGCGAACTGCAGGGCTTCGCCTTCGACCGGCGGGTGGTGCTGGCCTCGCCGAATACCCTGATGGCGGTGCTGCGGGTGGTCGACCGGCTGTGGACGCGCGATCGCATCCAGAAGCAGGCGGTCGAGATCAGCCGCAGCGGCGGTTTGCTGATCGACGCCCTGAACGGCTTCCTGGCCGAGTTCGATCGCATCGACGACCGCCTGCGCCAAGCGCGCGAGAGCTACGACGGCGCCCGCAACCGCCTGCACCAGTCCTCGCAATCGGTGATGGCGCGGGCCCGGCGCCTGGAAGCGCTGGGCGCCCGCGGCAGGAAGTCGCTGCCGGCCGACGAGGCCGACGACGACGCGGCCCTGCCCGCCTCCGACGACCGCGACGCCTGAGCATGGGATCTGCCGTAGGAGCGGCGTAAGCCGCGATCCCCGGGCTGCGCCCGGGAATCCCCAAAGTTTGCTGCGCAAACCTTGGGCCCCGCCGTTGCGCTTCCACACCCCCATTCGTGCCTGCGGC
>NZ_VICD02000160.1 GCF_006546735.2 Marilutibacter maris
TGCCGGGCCGGCCGGCGCGACCGCGGCTGGTGCATCCGCGCGAGTTGCCGCGGCGCGGGCTCGGCAGCGACGAGGGGCGGGCGGCGTTCATCCACGCGATCGCCCATATCGAGTTCAACGCGATCGACCTGGCCTGGGACGCGGTCTACCGCTTCCGCGGGTTGCCCGATGCGTTCTACGCCGACTGGGTGTCGGTCGCCGCCGACGAGGCGCGCCATTTCTCGATGTTGCGCGCGCGCCTGCGCGAATTCGGCCGCGACTACGGCGATTTCGACGCCCACAACGGGCTGTGGGAGATGGCCGAGAAGACCGCGCACGACGGCCTTTCGCGGATGGCGCTGGTGCCGCGGGTGCTGGAGGCGCGCGGGCTGGACGTGACCCCGGGCATGATCGTGAAGTTGCGCGCGTTGGGCGATGACGCGACCGCCGACATCCTGGAGGTGATCCTGCGCGAGGAGGTGGCCCACGTCGCCGCCGGTTCGCGCTGGTTCAAGTGGTACTGCGAGCTAGCTGGCACCGATCCGTCGACACGCTTTCGCGAACTGCTGGCCGAGTACGCGCGCTCGGTGCTGCACGGCCCGTTCAACCTCCAGGCGCGAAGCGCGGCGGGATTCAGCGACGAGGAGCTGGAGGCGTTGGCGCAGGCGGTGGAGTGAGTGCGTCGTCCGTCACTGCGGGTGGACGTGGCGGTAGAGGCAGTACAGCCCGCCGAGGATGGTGTACAGGACGACGGCCTTGAACACCCATCCGTCGTCCTCGTAATTGAACTGGGCCTTGCCGAATCGCGAGAAGAACGTGGTCTCGCCGCGGATGAGTCCGATCAGGCCGAACAGGATCAGGGCGACGCCTACGATCAGATACATCGTCATACCTCCATGTCGACGGGCCATGGGCCCCGGGTCATGCCAGCGGCAGGCCTTCCAGGCGAGCGCCATCACCGTCGACCCGCAGCACCGAGCCCTGTTCGTACCAGTCGCCCAGCACGATGCGACGGCAGGCACGGCCGTCGACGTCGAGTTCGTGGATCGCCGGGCGGTGGGTGTGGCCGTGGATCAGGGTGTCGATGCCGAAGCGGTGCAGGGTGTCCTCGACGGTGGCCGCGGCGACATCGGTGATGGTCTCCATCGTGCCCTGGTCCTTGAGCCCGGACTGGTGGGCCTGGCTCGCCGCCCGCGCCTGCTGCGCGAACGCCAGCCGCGCCGGCAACGGCTGCGACAGGAACTGCGCCTGCCAGCGTGGATCGCGGACCTGGGCGCGGAACTGCTGGTAGGCGGTGTCGTCGGTGCACAGCAGGTCGCCATGCATCAGCAGGGTCGGGCGGTCGTACAGCAGGATCACCGAGGGGTCGGGCAGCAGGGTCATGCCGGCGCGGCGCGCATAGGCGTCGCCGAGCAGGAAGTCGCGATTGCCGCGCATGAAGAACACCGGCACGCCGGCATCGGCCAGCGCCCGGGTCTCGGCGGCGACGGTGGCGCCGGTTTCGGAGGGATCGTCGTCGCCGACCCAGGCCTCGAACAGGTCGCCGAGGATGTACAGCGCATCGGCCCGGCGGGCCTCATCGCGGAGAAAGTCGACGAACAGCGAGGTGATGCGCGGACGCTCGGGGTCGAGGTGAAGGTCGGAAACGAAGAGGGTGGTCATGCGCGCATTGTAGTGTCTGCCCGATGCCGGCCGGCGGCGCGAGGCGGGCTTCGCCGGCGGCGATCGTCAACCGGTTGCCCGCGACCGCCCGCCTGCAACCGGCTAAAATGGCCGATCCGTTCGCAGCCGTCCCCATCCCGCATGACCACCCGTACCCGTTTCGCCCCCAGCCCCACCGGTTACCTGCACATCGGCGGCGCCCGAACCGCGCTGTACTGCTGGCTGGAAGCGCGCCGCAACGGCGGCCAGTTCGTGTTGCGGGTCGAGGACACCGATCGCGAGCGCAGCACCCAGGCCGCGATCGACGCGATCCTGCAGGCGATGGACTGGCTCGGCCTGGACTACGACGAGGGGCCGGTCTACCAGACCGCCCGGCTGGAGCGCTACCGCGAGGTCGCCGAGAAGATGCTGGCCGACGGCACCGCCTACTACGCCTACGAGACCAAGGAAGAGCTGGAAGCGATGCGCGAGGCGGCGATGGCCGCCGGCGAGAAGCCGCGCTACAACGGCGCCGCGCGCGATGCCGACCTGGGGTACCGCGACGACCCCAACCGGGTGATCCGTTTCCGCAATCCGCAGGGCGGGTCGGTGGTCTGGGAGGACAAGGTCAAGGGCCGCATCGAGATCAGCAACGACGAGCTCGACGACCTGGTGATCTTCCGTTCCGACGGCTACCCGACCTACAACTTCGCGGTGGTGGTCGACGATATGGACATGGGCATCACCGACGTGGTGCGCGGCGACGACCACGTCAACAACACGCCGCGCCAGATCAATATCTACCAGGCGCTGGGGGCGCCGGTGCCGCACTTCGCGCATCTGCCGATGATCCTCGACGAGCAGGGCGCCAAGCTGTCCAAGCGCACCGGCGCGGCCGACGTGATGCAGTACCGCGAGATGGGCTACCTGCCGCACGCGCTGTTGAACTATCTGGTGAGGCTGGGCTGGTCGCACGGCGACCAGGAGATCTTCTCGATCGCCGAGATGACCGGGCTGTTCGACCTCAAGGACGTCAATGCCAAGGCCTCGCGGCTGGATCCGGCCAAGCTCGGCTGGCTGAACCAGCAGTACCTCAAGAGCGACGATCCGGCCGAGGTGGCCAAGCATCTCGACTGGCACCTGCGCGAGCAGGGGTTGGATCCGGCCCGGGGCCCTGCCCCGGCCGACATCGTGATCGCGCTGCGCGACCGCGTACAGACCCTGAAGGAGATGGCCGAGCGCGCGCGGGTCTGGTTCGGTCCGCTGACCGGGTACGACGACGCGGCCGTCGCCAAGCACCTGGGCGAGAAGGCGCGTGCGCCGCTGACCGAGGCGCGCCAGCGCATCGCGGCGCTGCCGGAGTGGAATGCGGAGGCGATCACCGCCGCGCTGCAGGCGACCGCGCAGGCGCTGGAGATCGGCATGGGCAAGGTCGCCCAGCCGATGCGGGTGGCGGTCACCGGCACCCAGGTCAGCCCCGACATCGGCCACACGGTCTACCTGTGCGGCCGCGACGAGGCGCTGGCGCGGATCGACGCCGCGCTTGCAAAATTGCCCGAAGGGACCTAGATCTGGGTCATGAGCGAGTCGCACGCCTGCACCGATCCCAAGCACCACGTGCACGATGCCGATGGTTTCGTGCGCGAGGTCGAGCGCCTGTGCGGGCAACGCGGCCTGCGCCTGACCCCGATCCGCGCCCACGCGCTGCGCCTGATCGCCGACGCCGGGCGTCCGGTCAAGGCCTACGACCTGCTCGACCAGATGAAGGCGACCCACGATTCGGCGGCGCCGCCGACGGTCTACCGGGCGTTGGACTTCCTGCTCGAACACGGCTTCATCCACAAGCTCGCCTCGATCAATGCCTTCGTCGGTTGCCACCATCCCGGTTCCGAGGCGCATGCGGTGCCGTTCCTGATCTGCGACAAGTGCCAGTCGGCGACCGAGCTGGAGGACGAGGAGATCGTTGCTTCGCTGGACCGGCGCGCACGCGCGCTGGGCTTCGTGCCGCAGGCGCAGACGCTGGAAGTGCACGGCGTCTGCGCCGACTGCGCGCGCAAGGGCTGAACCGCAATCCGGCCGCCGTTGTCGCGGCAACGCTTTCCTAACCACGCCGCCGCCGGCGCCGGCTAGAGTGCGCCGGTCGTTCCCGGGACCGGAGCATGGATGCGCAGCCGTCGTAGCAGTCAGGAGTCGCTGGCGCGGATCGCGTTGATGGCCTTCGTTGCCGCGCTGCACCTGTACGCGTCGTGGTGGCTGTTGTTCCGGTTCCAGATCCAGCCGCCGCCGCTGGCCGTCGACCGCGACGAGGAGGCGGTGCTGCAGGTGCATTTCATCGCCAGGTCTTCCGAGCCGCGGGAGCCGGCGCCGCCGGTTGCGGCATCGCCGGTGACCGCCCGGCGCTCAGCCGAGGCGGTGGCGTCGCCGGAACCATCCGCGACGCGCGGGATCTCGGCGGTGTTCCTGGCGGCCTCGACCGAGCCTGCCACGCCGCGTCGTCCGCTGGATCTGTCGGTGCCCGAGCGCCGCGAGCCGATTGGCTTCGACCGCCCCGATCCGCTGGCGTCGCGCGCTTCGCTCGACCCGCGCCGCACCCGTTTCGCCGACGACTGGGCCACCGACGGCGACGCGGTCGAGAAGCTGAAGGAGGACTCGCGGGTCGCGCGGACCCTGCTCGGGCTGTTCGGGGGCCGCGACACCTGCACCGAACAGGCGATCCGGGAGCGCCGCGACGACTGTGTCGGCGCCGACTACCGGCCCGGGTTGCACGAGGTGCTGCAGGGGCGTTGAACGCAATGCGGGCGCCACCTTGTGGCGGCGCCCGCGGATCGCGGCCGGTGGCGGATCAGAAGAACGCGCGCACGCCGAAGGCGACGCCACGTCCCGGCAGCGGGGCCAGGTCCTTCAGGAACGAGGTGTGCGCGCGGGCTTCCTCGTCGAGCAGGTTGCTGCCGTCCAGGAACACCTCCCAGGCGCCGCCGGATGCGGTGTCCAGATGCCAGGCCACGTGAGCATCGACCAGGGTGTAGCCCGGGGTCGGCTCCTCGTGCTCGGCGACGTCGTCCTGTTCGGCGTAGCGGGTCGCGCCGATCGAGGCGCGCCAGGCACCCATCGCCCAGCGCAGTTCGCCGCCGACGCGCGACGGCGCGATCCGCGGCAGGTTGCCGCCGCGGGCCAGGTCCACGGTGTAGTCGTGGGTGTGGTCGCCGTGCGGGACCGAGACATCGACCGCGCGGGTGCCGCTGCCGCTCAGCTCGCCGCGCACCACGTCGCCGAACACGCGCAGGTCCCAGCTGCCGCTGGCGTTGTCGGCGAAGTTCCAGCTGGCCTCGGCCTCGGCGCCGTTGAAGCGCGCGTCGTCCTGGGTCCACACCCGCACCGGGCCGCCGTCGTCGATGCCGGTGTCGGCCAGGTAGACGAAGTCGTCGAAGCGGGCGTGATAGACCGAGGCGCCGAGCTTGAACGGTCCGGCATGCCAGTGCAGGCCCAGTTCGGCGCGGTTGGCGGTTTCCACGTCGAGATCGGGGTTGCCCAGTTCGACGCTGGCGGTGGCCACGTGCAGGCCGTTGGAGTACAGCTCCTCGGCGGTCGGTGCGCGCTGGGCGCGATCCAGGCCGAAGGACAGGTGGAAGTCCGGGCTGATGTTCCAGCGCATCGATGCCGACAGGCTGGTGGTGTCGAAGTCGCGGTCGGGGCCGATCGCGGTGGCGGCATCGATGTCGATGCTGTTGCGGTCGTGGCGCGTGCCCAGCTCGAACTTCAGGTCGCCGAACTCGCGCTGGCCGATCCAGAACAGGCCGGTGTCGCGCGACTTCGAGGCCGGCACGAAGGCTTCCTCACCGATCGCCCTGAAGTCGCGGTCCGCCCATTGCAGGCCGATCGCGCCGTCCCAGCCCAGCACCGGCCGGTGGACCAGCTCCAGTCGCGCCTCGGTGCTGTCGTTGTCGAACACGGTGCCGACTTCCTCGCCCTCGTACTCGGTATGGGTGTAGTCGGTATGCGCGACCTTGCCGCGCAGGGAGACGAACGGGCCGATGTCGTTGAGCCCGCCGCGCAGCTCGGTGCGACGCTGGTCCATCACGATCCGGACCGGTCCCTCCTCCTCGTGCTCTTCGTCGTCGTGGTCGTGCCCGTGGTCGTCGTGACCGTCTTCTTCGCCGTGCGAGTGGCCGGGTACGCCGTAGCGGGTGTTGAACAGGCTGACGCCGACGCCGAGGAAGCCGCGCTCGCCGACCCAGGACACGCCCAGCGCGCCGGCGTCGGTGCGCACCGCGCTGTTGGCCAGGGTGCCGCGCACGCCTTCCTCTTCGTGCCCGTCATCGTCATGGCCGTCGTCGTGATCGTCTTCGTGGGCGTGCTCGCTCTCGGCGAAGCCGGGGATGTCGTAGTCGCCGGTCTCGCGGTGCAGGGCGTCGAAATGGAACACCAGATTGCCCCCGGCCGAGGTGCCGTCGAGGCGGACCATGCCGGTCTTCTCGTCGTTGACGGTGCCGGCGCGCAGCTCGGCGCGGCCTTCCAGCGGCCTCGCCGTCGCCGCCTCGGGAATGCGGCCGTCGATCACGTTGACCGCGCCGCCGATCGCGCCGCTGCCATAGAGCAGGGTGGCCGGGCCCTTCAGCACCTCGATCTGGTTGGCCAGGAACGGCTCGATGCTGACCGCGTGGTCGACGCTGACCGTCGACACGTCACCGGCACCGAGGCCGTCGCTGAGCACCTGCACGCGCGCACCGTCGAAGCCACGCACGATCGGCCGGCCGACACCAGGACCGAAGTAGGTCGACTGCACGCCCGGCAGCTTGGATACGGTCTCACCGAGCGAGTTGGCCTTGGCTTCGTCGAGTTTGTCGCCGGCCAGGATCTCGACCGGCCGGGTCAGGTCCTCGGCGGTCCCGGCCAGCGGCGTGGCCCGTACTTCGACCGCGTTCAGGTCCACGGCTTCGTGGTCGTGGTCCTGCGCGGTCGCGCTGTCGGTGGCCGCAAGCAGTTGCGGAGAGCCGGCCATCAGCGCGGCAGCGAGGGCGAGTGAGAGGGGAAGGCGACGCGGGAGGCTGTTGGAATGCATGGGCTTGAGCTAAAGTGACGTACCGGGATGATCGGAATGTTATACTATAACAATTCGAGATCCAGCCCCTGCCGTACGTCATGCCCCCCTCACGTATCCGTTCGTTCTTCCACCATCTTCTCGATCGCGTCGGTGCGGTCGGCTCGCTGCTGTGCGCGGTGCACTGTGCGTTGCTGCCGGTGCTGATCGCGACCCTGCCGTCGCTGGGCGTGACCGGCTGGTTCGACGACGGCTTCGAGCTGGCCTTCGTGGTATTCGCGACCGGGCTGGGGCTGTTCAGCGTGGTCTGGGGGTATCGCCGGCACCGTGCGGTGCGGGCCTTGTCGCTGTTGATCCCGGGCCTGCTGGTGCTGTGGGCGGGCGTGCTGTACCGGCCGTTGCACGAGGCACTGCTGCCGCACGCGGTGGCGATGACCTTCGGCGGCACCCTGGTCGGCCTCGCCCACCTGGCCAACCTCAGACTCAACCACGGCCACGTCCACGACGCGTCCTGCGCGCATTGATGCATTGATCCGGATGCACGGCATCCGGATCAATCCCGGGATTGGCTGCGCAAATCCCGGGCCCCGGCCTCGCGCCTCCGATCCCCCACCCCTTCGGGGCGCCCCCTTACCAAGGGGGGCTTGGGGCTGCTCTCGCGCAGATTGGGGTTCGTCAGGCTCTGACCGCGCTGCTGTGCCCCGGACGCACGGCATCCGGATCAATCCCGGGATTGGCTGCGCAAATCCGCCCTCCCTGCCCAGGGCCGTCCGAGGGAGCGGGCAGTCCCGGCGGGCGTGGGGGCGACAGCCTCCGGACGCGCCGGTTCGCGTGTTAGAATGGACGGTCACGCCTGATGGCGTATCCCGACAGCGCATCCTCGCCGACGGCGCGTCACCAACAACACACTCACGACAGATTCGGAGCACGGAACATGGGTAAGGGCGACCGCAAGACCGCCAAGGGCAAGCGTTACAACTCCAGCTACGGCAACGCCCGTTCGCACACGGCCGTGACCAAGGCGACCGGCTCGGCGTCGTCGCCGGTGGCGAAGAAGGCTTCCAAGGCGCCGGCCAAGAAGGTCGTCGCCAAGAAGGCTGCCGCCAAGGAGTAAGCGCGGCGCTGACCGCCCACGCGGCGGTTCGACGAAAAACGGCGGGCATGGCCCGCCGTTTTGCTTTTCTGCGATCGGTGGCGCTGGAGCAGGGTCAGCCGATGCGGGTGAAGTCGCTGGTCCAGTTCACTTCCCAGGTCTGGCCGCCGTCGGCGGAACAGGCCTGCTCCCAGCGCGCCGAATCGGCGCTGATATGCGACCAGATCACCCGGGTCTTGATCGGCTGTCCGCGCAGGGTGTCGTCGCCGATCAGCAGGCGGTTGTCGCCGCCACCGGTGAAGCGTCCCTTCACCGGCGGTTCCAGCCGCGAGGGGTCGCGGTTGTCGATCCACCAGCTCAGCCACTGGCGCGTGTCCGCGTCGTAGCTGCGCACGCTGACTCCGCGCACGTCGCCGCCGGGGAAGTGCATCACGTTGTCGCCGACGTTGCCGTGGCCGCCCAGCACCGGCCAGTTGTGCAGGGTGCCGGGGAACTCGTCCCAGTCGTCGTTGCCGACCAGGCGTTCGCGCAGGCGCCGGTTCCATACCTTCCAGCGGCCGGCGATAAAGCTGAAGTCGGTCGGCGCGTCCGCGCGCATCGGCAGTGGATGCGGCGTTTCCGAGGCGCGGGTGAACCAGTTGCGCCAGTTCACCTCCCAGCTGGCGCCGTCGTCGGGCGAGAACGCCTGCTCCCACCACGGGCGTTCGCCGTGGATGTCGTGCCAGCGAAAGCGCATCAGGATCGGCTGGCCCCTGAGGGTGTCGCGACCGCTGAAGGTGCCGGTGTCGCCGTCGAAGCCGCCGCGCACCGCCGGTTCGATCCGGGTCGGATTGCGGCCGTCCAGCCACCAGATCGCCCACGTCCCGCTGCCCGGATCGAACACCCGAAGCCCCAGTCCGCGGTAGGCGTCGCCGGGCAGGTCGAGGCTGTTGTCGTCGATCGTGCCCAGGCCGCCCATCGTCAGCCACATCGCACTGCGACCGGCGAACTCCTCCCAGCGGGTGTCGCCGACCAGGCGTTCCTTGAGCCTACGGTGGTGGACGTCCCAGTTGCCGCGCAGCCATTCCCAGTCGCGTGCATGGGGGACATCCAGGCGGTCGATCGCGGCGCGGGCAGCGCGTATCGACGGCTGCAGGCCCAGCGCCGCGGCGCCGCCGGCGATCGCTGCCGCGGTCAGGAAACGGCGCCGAGGCGGCGAGAAACGGTCATCGTGCGGCGGGTCGAATGGCGGATTCATGGCGGCTCCCTGGAGGGGCGTCGGGTACCGGCGGCCGCTGTGGACGCCGCTCGACGCGGTGTCCCAATCTTGGTCGGCATCGTCGCTGTCGACGACCCGAATACGAGGCGCTAGGCTAAGCCTCGCTTATGGTCGGATACCGCCGCCTGCCATCGCTGCCCTCGATCCGCGCGTTCGAAGCGGCCGCGCGTCTGGGCGGGTTCGCCCCGGCGGCGCGGGAACTGGACACCACCGCCGCCTCGGTCAGCTACCACGTGCGCCGGCTCGAACAGCAGGTCGGGGTGCGCCTGTTCCGGCGTCATCCGCAGCGGGTCGAGCTGACCCGGGCCGGCCGGCTGGTGGCGCAGGAGGCCAGCCAGGCGTTCGCGGCCCTGAGCGCCTGCTTCATCAAGGCGGCGGAGACCGACGAAGCCTGCCTGTCGTTGACCGCGCTGCCGAGCATGGGCACCAGTTGGCTGACGCCGCGTTTGGGCGGCTTCCGTCGCCTGCATCCGCAGATCACGGTCGAGCTGGACCTGTCGGCCGACGCCCAGGACCTGGTCGACGGCCCGTTCGATGCGGCGATCCGCAACGGTCACGGCGACTGGGCCGGGCTGCGCGCGCAGGAGCTGTTTCCCAGCATCTTCATGCCGCTGTGCGCGCCGCAGTTGCTGGAGGTGGCGCGGGCGATCGACGACCCCGCCAGGCCGATGCCGCTGCCGTTGCTGGGGCGGCCGGAGTGGTGGCGCTGCTGGTACCGGGCGCGCGGCCTGCACGAGGTCGAACTGGGCGGGCGTTTCGGCACCAGCCTGTCGGCCGAGTATCTGGACATCGCCGCGGCGGTGGCCGGCCATGGTGTGGCGATCGGTTCGCCGATCCTGTTCCGCGACGAGCTGGAGGCCGGCCGGCTGGTGCCCGCGCACGACTTCGTCGCCGCCGACGGGCGCCGCTTCTGGTTCGTCTATCCGCTCGCCCGCCACGACAGCCGCAAGATCGCCGCGTTCCGCGACTGGCTGCTCGACCAGGCCGCCGGAGCGATGCGCGAGGCGCGCGGCTACGTGCGCCGCGCGGTCGCCGCCGCGGTCGATTGAGCGCGGCTGAGACGGGCGCGCTTCAGGCGATCAGTCGCCCGCCCGCGAACACCCCGCGGCACAGGCGGCCGCCGAGCCAGTAGCCCAGTTCGGCCGGATGCGCGATGTCCCACAGCACGAAGTCGGCGCGGGCGCCGGTCCGCAGCACACCGCGGTCGTCCAGGCCGAGCGCGCGCGCGGCGTGCGTGGTGGCGCCGCGCAGCGCTTCTTCGGGCGTCAGCCGGAAATGGGTGCAGGACAGTTGCATCGCCTGGCGCAGCGACAGCAGCGGCGCGGTGCCGGGATTGCAGTCGGTCGCGACCGCCATCGGCACGCCGTGCGCACGGAACGCGTCCAGCGGTGGCAGCCTGGTCTCGCGCAGTACGTGGAAGGCGCCGGGCAGCAGTACCGCGACGGTGCCGTGCGCGGCCATCGCGCGCACGCTGTCTTCGCTGGTGTACTCGACATGGTCGGCGGACAGGCCGTCGAACGCGGCCGCCAGCCCGGCGCCGCCGAGGTCGCTGAGCTGGTCGGCGTGCAGCTTGACCGGCAGACCGAGCGAGCGCGCGGCCTCGAACAGGCGTCGGGTCTGGTCCGGGCTGAAGCCGATGCCCTCGCAGAACGCATCGACCGCATCGACCAGGCCTTCGCCGTGCAGCACCGGCAGCCATTCGATCACCGCGTCGATGTAGCCGTCGGCGTCGTCGCTGAACTCCGGCGGCAGCGCGTGCGCGGCCAGACAGGTCGTGCGCACCGTGATGCCGAGCGCTTCGCCGAGCCGGCGCGCGACCCGCAGCATCCGGCGCTCGCTGGCCAGGTCCAGGCCGTAGCCCGACTTGATCTCCAGCGTGGTCACGCCGTCGGCGACCAGCGCCTTGGCGCGTGGCAGCGACTGCGCCAGCAGGGTGTCCTCGTCGGCCTCGCGGACCGCGCGCACGGTCGACAGGATGCCGCCGCCGGCGCGCGCGATCGCCTCGTAGCTCTCGCCGCGCAGGCGCATCTCGAACTCGCGCGCGCGGTCGCCGGCGAACACCACGTGGGTGTGGCAGTCGACCAGGCCGGGGGTGATCCAGCCGCGCGCCTCGATCAGTTCGTCGGCCAGGGCGTCCTCCGGGCCGGGCAGTCCGGCGCGGGGACCGACATAGGTCAGGCGCCCGCCGCGCCAGCCCAGCGCGGCGTCGGCAATGCCGCCGTAGCCGTCGGCGCCGTCCAGGGTGGCGAGCGAGACACCGACGATCAGGCCGTCCCAGCGTGCGTCGCCGGTATCTGCGGAGCGAGAATCGGGGGAGGCGGTCTCAGTCATCGGCGGGCTTCGTCGTCGGTGGAGGTTGCAGGCGCGGCGCCAGTCGCTGCGCCAGCGCCTTGTAGATCGGGGTCGGACAACACAGGCTGGAACAGGCGCGGGCGATCAGCACGGTGGCGAGAATCGGCAGCAGCAGTTCGTGATTGTCGGTCAGTTCCATCGAGATCACCGCCGAGGTCAGCGGCGCCTGGGTCACCCCGGCCAGGTAGGCGCACATGCCCAGCAACACGATCGCCGACGGGTCGACGCCCGGGAACAGCCCGGTGAGGTTGTCGCCCAGCCCGGCGCCGACGGCCAGCGCCGGCGAGAACAGACCGCCGGGAATGCCGGCCAGGTAGGAGACCAGGTTGGCGGCGAACTTGGCGATGCCGAACTCGGCGCCCGGGGCGTCGTGACGTACCAGCAGCGCCTGCGCCTGTTCGTAGCCGGTGCCGAACACGCTGCCGCCCAGGGCGATGCCCAGCAGCGCCAGCGCCAGTCCGCAGCCGGTGGAGAACCACACCGGGTGCCGGCCGCGCATGCGTCCGAGCCAGCGCGGGCGGCCGTCGGCGGCGGCGATCACGATGCGCGAGAACAGTCCGCCCAATACGCCGCACAGCACCCCGCAGGCGAGGATCGCCAGCCAGCCCTGGCCGAGCGGCAGGCGTGCGGCGATATGGCCGAAATAGGCGTAGTCGCCGAGCAGGCCCATCGACACCACGCCGCCGACGATCACCGCGGTCAGCAGGGTGCCGGAGAAGCGCTGCTCGAATGCGCCGCTGAGTTCCTCGATCGCGAACACCACGCCGGCCAGCGGCGTGTTGAATGCGGCGGCGATGCCGGCGGCGCCGCCGGCGAGCAGGAAGCGCGAGGCCTGGTAGGGGTCACTGTAGCCCAGGCGTCGGCCGATCGCGTGCATGATGCCGGCGCCGACGTGCACGGTCGGGCCTTCGCGTCCGACCGACGCGCCGCCCAGCAGCGATACCACCGTCAGCAGCAGCTTGAGCGCGGAGACCTTCAGCGAGAGCTGCGCGGCGCGGAACTCGTCGCGGCCGATCCGCAGCGATGCGATCACCTGCGGGATGCCGCTGCCACGGGTCGCGGCCAGACCGCCGCGGGTCGCCCAGGCCAGTGCGGCGAAGGTGGCCGGCGTCAGCAGCAGGGCCCACCACGGCGAATGGCCGGTGACCTTCAGGAAGACCTCGAATGCGGCGTCGCCGATCTTGGCGAACACGATCGCCGCCAGCGCCACCGCGATCGCGCCTCCCCACAGCGCTAGCCGTCGCTTCCAGGCTTCGCGCGACCACAGCTGGGCCGGACCGTCTCCGTCGGGATCGGGCGGTGTGGGAGCGCTGAAAGCCATCGCGACATTGTAGGCCATGCGTCGTGGTCGACGGTCCCGCGCCACCGCAGCGCGGCAAATGCGCGACAATCGTGCACCGACAGCAACGACGCGAATTCCGCCGATGAGCCGCAACACGATCCCCTCGGGCATGTTCTGGAGTCCTGGCGACGGCCAGCCGTCGGGCTGGCGCGAGGGCGTGCGCGCCGAAGTCGACGGCCACGGCCGCATCGAAGGGATCGTCCCGGTCGCAGAGGGCGGACGCTTCCATCGCCACACGCGCAGCCGCATCGTGGTGCCGGGCATCGCCAACCTGCACTCGCACGCGTTCCAGCGCGCCATGGCCGGGATGGCGGAGCGGCAGACCCGCGGTCGCCAGGATGCCGAGGCCGATTCGTTCTGGACCTGGCGCGAGACGATGTACCACTTCGCCGCGCGCCTGGGGCCGGACACGCTGTACGCGGTCGCCGCCCAGCTCTATGCGGAGATGCTCGAAGCCGGCTACACCACGGTCTGCGAGTTCCACTACCTGCACCATGCGCCCGACGGCCGTCCGTACTCGGACCCGGCGGCGATGTCGCAGGCGCTGGTCGCGGCGGCGCGCGATACCGGCATCCGCATGACCCTGCTGCCGGTGCTGTACATGAGCGCCGGCTTCGACGGCGCCGAGCTGGGCGAGCGGCAACGCCGCTTCGGCCACGACATCGATGCCTACCTGCATCTGATCGATTGCCTGTGCGAGGACGCCGGCGACATGCTCCATGTCGGTTGCGCGCTGCACAGCCTGCGCGCGGTACCGGCGGAGGCGATGCGGACCGTGCTCGCGGCCCTGCCGCCGGCGATGCCGGTCCATATCCACATCGCCGAGCAGGTCGCCGAGGTCGAGGACTGCGTCGCGCTGCGAGGCGCGCGACCGGTGCAGTGGCTGCTCGACAACGCCGAGGTCGACGCGCGCTGGACCCTGGTCCATGCGACCCATCTGGATGCCGCCGAAGTGGCCGGCATCGCCCGCAGCGGCGCGACCGTCGCGATCTGTCCGACCACCGAGGCCAACCTCGGCGACGGCCTGTTCCCGTTGCGCGAGTTTCTCGATGCCGGCGGCCGCTGGGGCATCGGCTCCGACTCGCATATCTCGGTGTCGCCGGTCGAGGAGCTGCGCTGGCTGGAGTACGGCCAGCGCCTGGTCACCCGCCGCCGCAACATCGCGGTCGCCGCTGATACGCCCAGCGTCGGCGAGACCCTGTTGCGCGGCGTCGCCGCCAGTGCCGCGTCCTCGTCCGGCCACGCCATCGGCACCCTGGAGGCCGGCCAGGTCGCCGATGCGGTGGTGCTGGACAGCGCCGCTCCGCAATTGGCCGGCGCCGGCGCCGAGGACCTGCTCGACCGCTGGATCTTCAGCGGCAACCGCAACCTTGTCGACGAGGTCCATGTCGGCGGCCAGCGCGTGGTCGCGGGCGGCCATCATCGCGACCGCGAGGCGATCGCCGCCCGCTACCGGGATGCGCTGGCCGCGCTGATGCCGGACTGAGCGGGACTTCGCGCCGCCGTCGGCGGTTTCGTCGGAGTTGGGCGGGGTTCCGTCGCATCCTTCGGCGATTGGCGGCAAGGTGGCGCAGGCTGGTCCGGTCCCGACACTGCATGGAGTGCTGACATGAGCCCGTATCGACCCGCGACCGCCTCCCTCGCCACCGCGCTGGCCGCCCTGCTGGGGCTGTCGGCGAGTACCTGCGCCGCCGCCCCTGGCGATGCCTCCAACGACGCCTCGCTCGCGGCGACCGTCGACAAGCGCCTGCGTGGCGATCGCACCGGCGCCTGCCTGGCGGTCGCGGTGATCGATGCCGGCGACGCCGGTACCTTCAAGGTCCGCCGTGCCTATGCCTGCGCCGACGGTGCGCAGGAGCCGCGGATCGGACCGTCCAGCGCCTTCGAGATCGGTTCGGTCAGCAAGACCATGACCGCCGCGTTGCTGGCCGGGTTGATCGAGGCCGGCGAGGCCGATCTCGACGACCCGCTTGCCGGATACCTGCCCGAGGGCAGTACGGTCCCGGACTTCGATGGGCAAGCGATCAGGTTGCGCCACCTGGTCACCCACACCAGCGGCCTGCCGGCGCTGCCGCCGGGCGTCGAGCTGTCGGACCCTGCCGATCCCTACGCGGCGATCGTCCCCGACGACCTGCTGGCCGCGCTTGGCCGCAGCACCCTCGCACAGGCGCCGGGGCAACGCTTCGAGTACTCCAACTTCGCTTCGATGCTGATGTCGTATGCGGTCGCGCGACGCGCAGGCGACGACTTTGAGGCGTTGCTTGATACACGCGTGTTCGAGCCGCTGGGCATGCGCGGCGCCTATGTCAACGCACGTCCGCAAGGCGTGCGCGAGGCGGTCGGCCATCTGCCCAATGGCGCGGTCACATCGGCCTGGCGCTTCCGGGACGAGCTATCCGGGGTGGGTGGCGTGCGCGCGACCCTCGACGACATGGTCGGCTATGTGCGCGGCCAGCTCGGTGCCGCGCCGGAGCCGCTGGCGACTGCGTTGGAGCTGACCCAGCAACCGTTGGACACACCGTCGGCCCAGCCGATCGCGATGAACTGGATGCTGGCGCCGCTGGATGGCCGTCGCGTGCACGTGCACGAGGGCGGGACCGGCGGCTTCTCGTCGTTTGTCGCCTTCGACCGAGGCAGAGGACGCGGCGTGGTCGTGCTTTCGGATACCGCGATGACCGCGCTGGGCGGCCTGGGCAGTCTCGGCCAGCATCTGCTCGACTCGCGCCTGCCATTGGGCCAGCCGCGTCGCGAGACCACGGCGTCGCCAGCGCTGATCGACGCCCTGGCCGGCGACTGGCAACTGGAAGGCGGACCGGCGATGACCCTGCGCCGCAACGGCGACGCGCTGGAGATCCAGGCGACCGGACAACCTGCGTTCGCGATGGGCTACGACAGCGCCGGCGACTTCTATCCGCGTGCCTTCGACGCGCTGTTGTCGCCGCACAAAGGGGCGGATGGCAACTATGGTTTCGTCTGGCACCAGGGGGGTGGGGCGCTGCCGGCACGCCGTGTCGAAGCCAGTGCCAGCCCCGCGCCGACGCTCTCGGTCGAGCGCCTGCGCGACTACGCGGGCGAGTATCCGCTGCAACCGACCGATCTCGTGCTCAGCGTGCGCGTGCAGGGCGATACCCTGCTCGCGCAGGCGACCGGGCAGGGCGCGTTCCCGCTGTCGCCGGTGACCGACGACGTGTTCGAGGCGGCGGCCTATGGCATCGAGATCCGCTTCCAGCGCGACGACGCCGGCGCGGTCATCGGCCTGAGCCTGCTGCAGGGCGGGCAGAGCCTCCGCGGCGAGCGGCGCTGACGCCATGCCGGCGTCGACCGCGACCGACAGTTCCCGGCCGGCGAGCTATCCGCTCGACGCGCCGCTGCCGCCGAAGGTGCTGGTCGGCGGCAATGCGGTCTGGAGCCGTTATCGCCAGTACCCGGTGTTCAGCCTGCCGTGGCTGCGCGGGCGCAGCCTGTTGTTCGCGATCGTGCTGGTGCCGGCCGCGGCCCTGATCGGTAGCGGTGTGAGCGTGTCGACCCGCAGCTATGAGATCGGCGCGCTCTCCGGCGTCCATCTGCTCGTCGCCTTCATGCTGATGGCGACTGCGGGGCCGGCGCTGGCCACCTGGGTGCGTTATCGGCACTGGCCGTCGGCGCGCGAGCGCCGCGGCGTGGTGCTGGCGGTGCTGGTTGGCATCGCGGTCAGCTTCTTCGTCGACCAATGGGCTTCTTCCTACGTGGAGCGCATGGTCGTGCCGGCGATGGAGGAAGTCGGACAGCCGGTATCCAGCCGGCAGGACATGTCCGGCTTCGAACGCGGACTGGCGATCACCATCAACCTGGCCATGCTGCTGGCGATCTACGGTCTGTTCGGCGGCGGACTGGCACTGCGTGCCTACTTCAGCGAGCAGCGGCGCTGGGAGCAGGAGCGGCACCAGGGCGAGGTCGCACGGCTGCGCCAGCTGCGGCACGACAGCGACCTGCGACTGGGAGCATTGCAGGCGCAGGTCGAACCGCACTTCCTGTTCAACACCCTGGCCTCGGTGCGCGCGCTGGTGCGGCAGGAACCGCTGCAGGCCGAGCAGACCCTCGACGCCCTGGTCGACTATCTGCGCGCGACCATCCCGCGCCTGCGCAACGGCGATGACGGCGGTGCCGCGCTGGCGTCCACACTCGGCCAGCAACTGGACCTGTGCGCGGCCTACCTGGAGGTGATGCGGCTGCGCATGGGCGGACGCCTGGCGTACCGGATCGAGGCCGACGCGGCGCTGCGCGCGCGTGGATATCCGCCGTTGTTGTTGATCACCCTGGTCGAGAACGCGATCAAGCACGGCATCGAGCCCAAGCGCGGCGGCGGCCGGGTGACGGTCGCCGCCCGCATCGTCGACGGCATGCTCGAGGTCGAGGTCGGCGACGACGGCGTTGGCCTGAAACCGGGTATCGGCGGCGGGGTCGGCCTGGAGAATGTGCGCGAACAACTGCGCGCGCGCTTTGGCGATCGCGCCACGTTCGGGCTGCACGGCGTTGCCGACGGTGGCACCATCGCGACAATACGCATTCCCGACGGAGACCTCGCATGAGCGGGCCGTGCCCACCTGCCGATGTTCCCAGCGTGCTGGTTGCCGAGGACGAGGCGCCGCAGCGGGCGGCCCTGCTGGCGATGCTGGGCGAGGCGTGGCCGCAATTGGAACGGATCCTGGACTGCGCCGATGGCGTCGAGGCCCTGCAGGCGGTCGCCGCGCAGCGGCCGCGGGTCGCTTTTCTCGACATTCGCATGCCCGGGGTCAGCGGCCTGGACGTCGCCCGCGCGGTGGTCGCCTACGGCGGCGAGGTGGTGTTCACCACCGCCTATGACGAGTATGCGATCGGCGCGTTCGAGGCCGGTGCGCTGGACTACCTGCTCAAGCCGGTGCAGCCCGCGCGCCTGGCCCGGACCGTCGCCCGCCTGCGCGAGCGTCTGGCGCAACCGGACGGCCCTGCGCTGCAGGAGCGCATCGACGCGCTGGAGGCGCGGCTGCGTCCCCGGGACGGGCGCCTGGTGCGCTGGATCAGTGCCAGCGTCGGCGACAGCGTGAGGATGATCGGCGTCGACGACGTGCTGTTCTTCCAGGCCCGCGACAAGTACGTGAGGGTGGTCAGCGGCGATGGCGAAGCGATGATCCGCACGCCGCTGAAGGAACTGCTGGCCGGACTCGACCCGGAGGTGTTCTGGCAGGTGCATCGCGGCGTGGTGGTGCGGGTCGCGGCGATCGACCGCGTGCATCGTGACGAGCTGGGCAAGTGGCGCCTGCAATTGCGCGGCCATGCGCAGACCCTGCCGGTCAGCGCCGCATTCGTGCATCGCTTCCGTGGAATGTGAGGGTGCGGGCGCCGATCCACGGCGCGGTCTCGCCTGGCCCAGCTCGACCCCAGCGCATGGTGCAGAGAAGGGGTGACCGAAAGCGACATGACTTTAGCGGGGTGGTTGTCCGCGAACGGATTGCTACCGTGCACGGGTCCACAGACGTCCAGTCAACGCCATGAGCTTCGTATCTCCCCGGTCGATCGCCCTTGCCGGGCTTGTCTTCCTGCTTCCCGTGATCGCGGCCTGCAACGCGGCGGCGGCGGCGACAGCGGCAGAGGCGAAGGTCGCGGTCAATCCGCAGACACCGGCCGCCCGGGCCTGGGGGTTCGCCGACAGCGATATTCCGGTCGACCCGAACGTCGTGTTCGGCGTGCTTCCCAACGGCATGAAGTACGCGCTGCTGAACAACCGGACGCCAAAGGGCGGCGTTGCCGTGCGGATGCACATCGGCGTCGGCAGCCTGGTCGAGAACGATGACGAACGCGGCCTCGTCCACTTTCTCGAACACATGGCCTTCAACGGGTCCACCCATGTACCCGAGGGGGACATGGTCAAGTTGCTGGCGCGCAAGGGTCTGGCCTTCGGTGCGGACAGCAACGCCTCGACCGGCCTCGATGAAACGGTCTACATGCTGAATCTGCCGACCGCATCGGCGGACATGATCGATACGGGACTGATGTTGATGCGGGAGACCGCAAGCGAGCTGACGATCGCCCCGGATGCGGTCGAACGCGAGCGCGGCGTGGTGCTGTCCGAGATCCGCGGCAGCGACAGTCCGGGAAGACGCAATCGCGTCGATGCGCTGGCTTTTCTCCTGCCCGATACGATCCTCTCGGAGCGACCGTCCGGCGGTACCGAGCAGACCGTCCTCGCCGCTTCGGCTTCGCAACTGCGCAGTCTCTATGATCGCTACTACCGTCCCGAGAACGCGATTCTGGTGATGGTCGGGGATTTCGATGTCGAGGCGGTCGAGCCGAAGCTCAGGGCACGCTTTGCGGATTGGACCGGGCGTGGCCCCGCCGGCGCCGAGGCCGACATCGGTAGCGTCGATTTCTCGCGTCCTGCCGCCGCCCACGCGTTCATCGATCCGGCGATCGACGACATTGTCTCGCTGACGTTCTACAAGCCCTGGATCGACGAGCCCCGCAACAAGGTCCGCTGGGCCCGCGAACTGGCGCAGGAAGTGGCTGAGGCCATCGTCGATCGCCGGTTTGCCCGGATCGCGGCCGCCGTGGATTCTCCGATCATCGAAGGCGGCATGGGCGGTGGGACCCAGTGGGGAAAATTGTCCGAAAGCATCAGCATCTCAGCGGCGATACGGGAGGGGGCGTGGCGCCAGGCACTCCCGCGGCTGGAGCAGGAGTACCGCCGCGCGCTGGAGCATGGCTTCACCCAGGGTGAAGTGGAGGAACGGCTGGCCAGGTTCCGGGCCAGTATCCACAGTGAGGTCGCCGGTGCGGATACGCGCAGCAGCCAGGCGCTGGCAGACGGTCTGATCCGTGCGGGGAAGGAGGGGCTGGTATTCACCCGCCCGGAGACGAGCAAGGCGATGTTCGACGAGGTCGCGCGCGTGCTCGACGCCGGCACGGTCAGCGATGCCTTCAGGGCGCACGTGGCCGGGGTGAGCCCTCCGCTGGTGAGGATCACCGCCAAGGCGCCGCTGCAGGGCGGAACCGATGCGGTTATTGCCGTGCTGCGCGAATCCGGCAGGGTCGCGGTGACGCCGCCTGCCGATACCCACGTCGCAGCATTCGCCTATGAGGACTTCGGGCCTGCGGGCGAGGTCGTCGACGATGAGAGGATCGGTGATCTCGGCATTCGCCGGATTCGCTTCGCGAACAACGTCATGCTCAACATCAAGCGAACCGATTTCGAGGCGGGGCGGGTCCGTCTTTCGGTTCGGGTCGACGGTGGTGAGCTGCTGGCCACCCGCGACGACCCCACCCGGGTGCTCCTGGCCGGTTCCCTGGCCGCAGGTGGGCTCGAAGCGCACGACATTGACGATCTCAGGACGCTTTTCGCGGGAAGCACGGTGCAGCCGGTATTCGGTGCCGGTGCCGATTTCTTCGGTGGTGCGGTCGCGGTTGCGGCCACGGACCTGCGCCGCCAGGCGGGCCTGTTCGCCGCCTATGTCGCCCACCCCGGCTACAGTGAGGACGGACTGGCGCTGTTCCGGCGCGCCGTGCCGCAACAGTACGCGACTTTCGATGCGACGCCGGGGGCGGTGATGGACCGCGATGTGTCGGCGATTCTGGCCAACGACGATCCGCGCGCCGCTCTGCCGTCGCTGGAGCGGGTGATGGGGCTGGACTGGCAGGGGCTGCGGGCCGCGATCTCGGACAGCCTGGCCCACGGTGCGATCGAGATTGGCGTGGTCGGCGATATCGAGGAGGAACAGGCGATCGCTGCGATCGCTTCGACCTTCGGGGCCTTTCCCGAACGCCGCGCCGCCTTCGATCCGAGGACCGAAGCGCGCAAGCGCGAATGGGCAACCGATTCCAGAGAGCGCGTGTTGATTCACAAGGGGGCGGCCGGACAGGCCCGGATCGCAGTCTATTGGCCGGTGCTGGGCGAGGTGGAGCCAGGCGAGCGGGTACGGGTCGAGTTGCTTGCACGCACGATGCAGTTGATGTTGCTGGAACAACTGCGCGAGAAGCTGGGCGAGAGTTATGCGCCGGCGGCGGGGAACAGGCTGTCCGACGACCATCCGGGTTTTGGCTATCTCGCGGCGGCGAGCGATGCGGAAATTTCGGCGTTGCCGTCGGTGCGCGCGGCCATCTTTTCGATCGCGAGGCAGTTGCGGGAACGGCCGGTCGATGGCGACCTGTTGGATAGGGTTCGCAGGCCGATCCTCGAGGAGCTGGCCAGGTCACGGCGCGACAACGGATATTGGCTTGCCTTCGTCGACGAGGCGACGACCCGCGCCGGCGACCTCGACCGTATCCGCAACACCGCCGCGGAAGTGGCGGCGGCAACGCCGGCGCAGCTGCGGGCCCTGGCACGACGTTATCTGGTCGACGAGCGGGCGCTGGTGATCAAGGCGGTCAGCGACAAGCGGCCGCATTAGCCCGCGTGGCGGGGCGCGGCGCTTGCCGCGGTAGACGGTACCTCCGTCAGCGATCGCGCACGAACAGCGCGTTGAGCTCGCCGTAGGGCACCGCGGTGTCGAGCCTGCGTGCGGTGTCGCCGCCCAGGAAGCCGCGCACCGCGTCCAGGCCGGCGGCGAACGCGTGCTGGAACACGCCCTCGCCGGCGCTGACCCGGCTCACGCCGGCCTCCCGCAGTGCGGCCAGCGGCGGCAGCCCGGGCATCGCCATCACGTTCAGCGGCATCGCGGTGCCGGCGGCGACCGCGGCGATCTGGCCGAGATCGGCGATGCAGGGGACGAAGGCGCCGTCGGCGCCGGCCGCGGCATACAGCGCCAGCCGTTCCAGGGTCATCGCCACCGCGGCCTCGCCGTCGGCCATGCCGCGCAGGTAGACATCGGTGCGTGCATTGACGAACAGCGGTTGCCCGTCCAGTGCGCCGCGGATCGCGCGCAGCTTCGCGGCCAACAGCTCGGGCGCGTCGGCGCCGTCCTCGAGATTGATGCCGACCGCGCCGGCGGCGGCGACTTCAGCGACCAGCGCCGCGACCTCGGCCGGGTCGTCGCTGTAGCCGTCTTCGATGTCGATGCTGACCGGCACCGTGGTCACGCGCACGATCTCGCGGACCTTGTCCATCAGCGCGGCGCGCGGCAGGGTGCCGCCGTCGGCGTGGCCGCAGGCCCAGGCCATCGCCGCGCTGCTGGTGCCGATCGCCGACGCACCGGCGTGCTCCCACAGCGCCGCGCTGGCGGCATCCCAGGCGTTGGCGATCAGCAGCGGGCTTGCCGCGCGATGCAGGGCGAGGAAGCGGGCGTGCGGTTCGGTGCGGGTGGAAGCGGACATCGGCTCATCCTTCGTAGGGGTAGGGGCAGGTAGGGCATCCCGGCCGCGAAGGGTCGCGACCGCTTGCCGTTATGGGGCACTGCGGTCGCATGCGCTGCGACGTGCGCCGAGGGCGTGTCAGGCGGCGAACAGGTCGTCGGCGATCGCGGCCTTAGGCAACGCGCCCTCGAGTTCGAGCAGGAACTGCTTGGTCGGCAGCCCGCCGCCGAAGCCGGTCAGCGAGCCGTCGGCGCCGATCACCCGGTGGCAGGGCAGCACGATCGGCAGTGGGTTGCGGCCGTTGGCGGCGCCGACCGCGCGCACCGCGGCCGGGCGCCCGACCCGCGAGGCCATCTGCGCATAGCTGACCGTGCTGCCATACGGGATGCGTGCCAGCTCCAGCCAGACGCTGCGCTGGAAGGCGGTGCCTTCCGGCGCCAGCGGCAGGTCGAACCCGGTGCGGCGTCCGGCGAAGTAGTCGTCCAGCTGGGCGGCCACCGCATCCAGCAGCGGGTGCTCGCCGGCCTGCCAGCGCGCGTCGCGCGGCACCGGGTGGCGCTGGGCGTGGAACTCGATCGCGTGCACGCCGACGTCGGAGGCGGCGATCCGCAGCGGGCCGACCGGGCTGTCGTACAGGCGGTGGAAGATCGGGGCGGGAGCGTTCATTGGGTTCTCCTCCGCTTGGCGGCGGGACGGGAAGGCGCGGTCCTGGCGGTTCTCTCGGTTTCGGCGGCCTTGGCCGCTTCGCGCCACAGATGGATCACGGCGTAGCCGCGCCACGGACGCCAGGCTTCGGCGTGCCTGCCCAGGGCCTTGGCGCTCAGTCGCGAGCCGTCGGTGGGCAGGGTCTTCTGCAGGACCAGGTCCTCGGCCGGAAACGCGTCCGGATGCGCGAGCGCGCGCAGGGCGATGTACTGGGCGGTCCATGGACCGATGCCGGGCAGCGCGGTCCAGCGTTCGACGAACTCCTCCAGGGTCTGCTCCGGACGGAAGTCGACGCGGCCGTCGAGCAGGGCGCAGGCGATCGTTCGGACCGTCGCCGCGCGTGCCCGGGTCAGGCCGATGCCGTCGAAGTCGGCCTCGGCGAGCGCGGCCGGGGTCGGGAACAGGTGGGTCAGGCCGTCGGCCAGCGGTGTCTCGAAGGTGGTGCCCAGGCGTGCGGCCAGGCGTGCGGTGACGGTGCGCGCGGCGGCGACGCTGACCTGCTGGCCGATGATCGCGCGTACCGCGATCTCGAAGCCGTCCCAGCCGCTGGGCAGGCGCAGTCCGGGACGCTGCCGCAGCAGCGGGCGCAGTCGCGCGTCGGCCGCGAGCGTGTCGGCGATCGCCTGCGGGTCGGCATCGAGGTCGAACATCCGCCGCACCCGCGTCACCACCGTCTGCAACTGCAAGGGCGGTACCGCGTGCAGTTCCAGTTTCAGCGCGGGCTCGCGATCCGGCCAGGCCCCGACCCGCAGCCAGCCGGGCGCCGCGTTGCCGCCGCTCGGAGCGATCACGCGCTGGTAGCCGTGGGCATCGACCACTTCGACGCCCGGCAGCGCGCGGCCGCGCAGGAAGTCGAGCATCGCCTCCAGGTCGTAGGGCGGGCGGTAGCCCAGGCGCAGGGTCAGGGTCTCGTCGCGGGTGGCGCCCGGGCGCCTGCGCAGTTCGCGCGGCGCCATCCGGTAGGCCTCCTTGAAGGTGGTGTTGAAGCGGCGCAGGCTGCCGAAGCCGGCGGCCATCGCGACATCGGTGATCGCCAGGTCGGTCTCGGTCAGCAATTGCTTGGCGAACAGCAGGCGCCGGGTCGCGTGCACGCCGAGCGGCGCGGCGCCCAGACGTTCGACGAACAGCCGCCGCAGTTGCCGCTCGCCCAGGTGCACGCGCTCGGCCAGCGCCGACACCGGCGCATCGGCGAGCAGACCTTCGTCGATCAGCCGGATCGCGCGCGCGACCGCGGCGTCGCCGCGACGCCAGTGACCGTCGGCAGGCGACAGTTCGGGGCGGCAGCGCAGGCAGGGCCGGTAGCCGGCCGCTTCGGCCGCGGCGGCATTGGCGAAGTAACTGACGTTCTTCTCGTGCGCCGGCGGCGCCGGGCAGACCGGTCTGCAGTAGATGCCGGTGGTCGCGACCGCGGTGAAGAACAGCCCGTCGAAACGGACGTCGCGACTCAGGCGGGCCTGCGCGCAGACCTGCGCCGGCAGGCCGGGGCGCTCGTGCCGGGGGCCGGAAGCGGCGGTGACGGTGGGCGAGGACATGGATGCAGGCTAGCACCGCCCACGGCCCATGACTCGCCAGTTTCGGACATCAATGGACGGGCGGCGCGCTCATGCCGCCACGCTCACGTCGCCGCGTTCATTCGCCGGCGCGTTGGGGCACCTCTGACCCGCTCGGAGGTGCCGTGCGCCAGGGACGGCGCACGCGCGGATCGAGCACCCAGGTGCTTGATCCAGCGGGAGCAAGGTCGAGCCTGGCTTGACCTTGCGACGTCTGAACAAATCCGGGATGGATTCGTCCAGACCTTCCTCAGGGGGCCGGCGACACCAGCGCCGGCAACAGCGGGGCGATGTCGCCATCGTTCGCGGCCGGCTCGATGCCGATCAGATGCGCCAGCAGCGGGTAGACATCGACGTTGTCGAACGCCGGCAGGGTCGCGCCGGCGCGGAACGCCG
>NZ_VICD02000161.1 GCF_006546735.2 Marilutibacter maris
CGGCCGGTACCGACTCGCACCGCAATCCGCACACCGGCATCACCCGCTTCGACGACGGCCTGACCCCGGTCCCGTCGGCGGCGCTGTCGGTGCCCGACGCCGACCAGCTCGCGCGCCTGCTCGCGCTCGGCCCGGTGCGCCTGCGACTGGCCCTGGACTGCGGCTGGGATGGCGAATACACCTCGCAGAACGTGATCGGCCAGATCGACGGCAGCGCGCATCCCGAGGAGGTCGTGCTGATCGGCGGCCACCTCGATTCCTGGGATCTGGGCACCGGCGCGGTCGACGACGGCGCCGGCGTCGGCATCACCATGGCCGCCGGCGCGCTGATCGGCCGCCTGCCGCAGCGGCCGGCGCGCAGCATCCGCGTGGTCGCCTTCGCCAACGAGGAGCAGGGCCTGCACGGCGGCAAGGCCTATGCCGAGGCGCACAAGGACCAGGTCCACCGGCACGTGATCGGTGCCGAGAGCGATTTCGGCGCCGGCCGCATCTATGGCTATTCCAGCTCCGCCCCGGCCTATGCCGAGGCCGCCGACCGCGCCATCGCCGAGGCGCTGGCGCCGCTGGGCATCGAGCACATGCCCGGCCAGGGCGGCCCGGGGCCCGACATCGGCCCGATCGCCGCCAAGGGCGCGGCCTGGGCGCGCCTGGCCCAGGACGGCACCGACTACTTCGACCTGCACCACACCCCGGACGACACCCTCGACAAGATCGATCCGCAGGCGCTGGCGCAGAACGTGGCCGCCTACGCGGTGTTCGCCTACCTCGCCGCCTCGATCGAGAACGCGCAGGGCTTCGGTTTCGGCAGCGCGCCGAAGGCCGAGGACACGTCCACCATCGGCAAGTAGCCATCCGCGTCGGGGCAGCAAGGTGCTCCAACCCACCCAGGAGGTCGCATGACCCTCAATCATCGTTGGCTTCACGGCGCCGCCTTCGCGGCGCTGGTCCTGGTGACGACGCTGGCCAACGCGACGGCGGCCACGCCCGCACCCGAGGTCGCCGGGCACGACGACGGCACCCGCTCCGCACCGGTCCAGCAGTTGCGCATCTACCGGGTCCATCCCGGCAACGAGCAGGCCTTCCACGACCGGTTCCGCGACCATGCGCTGCGGATCATGGCGCGGCACGGCTTCGATGTGCTGGTCACCTGGGAAACCGAATCCGAGGGACTCACCGAGTTCGCCTATCTCCTCGAGTGGCCGGATACCGAAACCATGCAGGCGCGCTGGGCCGACTTCATGGCCGACGAGGAGTGGGCCGCGATCAAGCGCGAGACCGGGCAGCGGCACGGCCGCTTCGTCGACGGCATCGAGGACCGGACCCTGCGACCGACCTCGTACTCGCCGCGCAGCCGGTTCCTTCCCGTCGATTGAGCGTGCGTCGGCGTCGAGCGCGCGGCTGCCGGCGCAGCCTGCGGCGGCGTAGACTGCTACACGGAAATCCACCCGCACAGCAAGGAGCGCAGCCATGGCATCCCCGACCTCGGTCAACGACCAGATCACCGACTCCGTCACCCAGGCCAACGTCAAGCCCGTCGCCGAAGCCCCGGCGATGGCGATGGCCACGATCTACCAGGCCATGGCCCATGCGACCGCCATCCTGTACGAGAACGCGGTCGCCGCGCAGCAGCAGCAGGAAGCCCAGATGCAGGCCGCACTGATCCAGGGCGTGATGCAGATCTATTCGTTGGACACCACCGCCAGCCCCGACACCGGACTCTCGCCGCAGCAGGTCGCCGAGAATCTCGCCGCGCTCAAGAAGACCGCGAACATCGCCGCCATCAATTCGCAGGTCGTCGAGGCGGTGAAGTTCAACCTGCGCAGCGTGCTCGACAATGCCGGCGACTTTTCCTTCGGGGTCCGCAGCACGGCCGAAGCGATGCAGGCCTCGCTCGACGACATCAACGCCGCCAGCTATCGCAACTGCATGCACACGCTGCAACTGGCCGCGACCGCGGTGTGCCTGCGCGCGATGCTCGCCGAGCCCGACAAGGCCGATGCGTATGCCAAGGTGTTGAACCAAATCCGCGGCCTGACCTGAGCGGGGCCGCAGGCCGGCCGGATACGGACGCCGTCGTGCCCGCCGCTAGCGGCGGGCGACGATCACCCACTGCCCCTGCGGCAGGCCCGCGTCGGGATCCTGGATCCGCCGCGCCTCGGCGGTCGCGAATCCCGACCGGCGCAACTCCTGCAACAGCTGCCACCCGAAGTGATGGAAGCAGGCGACCCCGCCGCTGAGAGGGTCGCCGTGGTACTCCGGCTCGCCCAGGAAACGCACCCCACCGGCGGCGTCCAGTTCCGCGATCCGGCGGTTGTCGGCCTGGTTCTGGTGGAACGGCACGGTCAACACCAGCACGCCGTCGGACTTCAACACCCGGGCGAACTCGCGCAGGGCCGCGCGGTAGTCCGGAACGTGTTCGAGCACGTCCAGGCTGACAATGGCGTCCACTCGCCCATCGCCGGTCTCCAGCGCGGTCACATCGCCATGGCGGGCGATGTCGACGACGCCGTGGCGCCACAGCCACAGGCTCATCCGCAGCCGCAGCGACCACGAGTTCAGGTACTCGCTCCCATGCAGGCGACCGACCCGGCGACGCAGCGCCAGAAACAGTCGACTGGCCTGCTCGGTGATCGTCACGACGGCCCGTCGAGGCGGCAACGCAAGACTGCCAAGCAGCACGCCGGCGGCGGCGCGCTGGCGCGCATTGCAGCCGCAGCCGCGGCAGGCCAGGCCTTCGCGCAGGCTCTGCGCCGGGCCGGACGCGAAACCGCCCGAGGCGCCGCACAAGCCGCAGCGACCGGGCAGCAGCGACACCGTCTCGGCCGCCGCAATGGCCGCCGCCTCGGCGGAAAGCACGCGCACCGCATCCACACTCCAGGCGTCCAGCGTCGCCCAGCAATTCGCCGCAACACCCGTTGCCGCGGTCAACGTTGCGCCTGCCAGCTCGCCAGCATCACCGCGGCGGCGGCGGCAACGTTCAGGCTCTCCACCGCACCGGTGCCCGGTATTGACAGTCTCAGATCGCAGGCCTGCGCGAACCCGCGGTCCATGCCCTCGCCCTCGGCGCCGAGCACGTAGACCAGCCGTTCGGGCAGGGCCGCGGCGAACAGGTCGTCGCCGCCCTCGACCACGGTCGCGGCCAGCTGGAAGCCGGCGGCACGCAGTTGCGCGACCGCGTTTTCCGGACGTCCCAGGCGCACCAGCGGCACCGCCTCGGCGCCGCCCTCGGCGACCCGCGCGGCGGCGCCGGACAACGCCAGTTGCGCATGCCGGGGCACCAGGATCGCGGCAACGCCGAAGTGCGCCGCCGAACGCAGGATCGCGCCGAGATTGTGCGGGTTGCCGACTCCGTCGAGCCAGAGCGCCAGTTGCGGCCCCTGCGACAGGCCGTCCAGCCAGTTCGACAGCGGCAACGGCGGCTCGCGCAGCACATCGGCGACCACGCCTTCATGGTGCTGACTGGCGGCAAGCCGGCGCAGGTCGTCCTCTTCGACGACGCGATAGCCGATCCGGTTCGCCACGCACCATTTCAACAGCGGCTGCAGCGCCGGGATCCGCGATTCGGACAGGTACAGCTTGCGCAGCGCCTGCGGGCGACGTGCGAACGTCGC
>NZ_VICD02000014.1 GCF_006546735.2 Marilutibacter maris
GGCTCGCCGTCGAGGTTCAGGGTCATCGGCGTCGGCGACCGCAGTCGCAGCCACGGCAGCCGCGCGCGCACCGCGATGCGCTCGGCCACCGCCTCGCGGCCCTCGGTCAGCAGCGAATGCGCCAGCCCGCCCAACTCGCCGTCCAGCGGCGGGATCACGGTCACGTCCAGCGCGCCGTCGTCGACCCACGCGTCCGGGCACAGCGGATGACCGCCGCCGGCCTGGCGGCCGTTGCCGATTCCCAGCGCGATCAGTTCACCCGACCACTCGAAGCCGGTCCCCTCCAGGCGCGCGGCGATCGGCTCGATGCGGCCCAGCCGGGCGATCCCGGTGACCAGGTAGGCCAGACCGCCCAGGGCCTTCTTCAGGGCCTCGTCGGTCTGCACGGTGATCTCGGTCCCGAAGCCGCCGCTGGCCACATTCACGCACCAGCGGCATGCGTCGTCGGCTTCGACCCGCAGCAGGTCGAGCGGGACCGCCGCGGTTCGGCCGATCAGCCGCAACGCGCGCAGCGGGTCGCGAGGGAGGCCGGCGGCGGTGGCGAAGTCGTTGGCGGTGCCCAGCGGCAGCACGGCCAGCGACGGCAGCGCCGCGGCGGCCCGGTCGTGCCTGGCCAGGGCCGCGGCGACCTCGTTCAAGGTGCCGTCGCCGCCACCGGCGATCACGGTGTCGACGCCATCGGCGATCGCCTCGTCGACATGGCGCGCGGCATCGCCGCCCTCCCAGGTCACCCGTACCGACAACGTGGTGCCTGCCTCGCGCATCGCCGCCACCGCCTGCCGCACGGCATCGTCGGCGGCGCGCTTGCCGTGCAGGATCAGGCGCCAGTGCGGGGACCGGCTGGCCGCGTCGAATCCGGAATCGTCATTCATCGCGTCAGGCTAGGCGAGCCGGGGGTACCGGTTCGTGAACGCGGCGCGCCGGTTGCCGATGCGGCCGCGCGCGTCATCATCCTGTAACCATCCGGACGGAGCATGGGAGTCCATTCTCAAGGATGACGGGCGGAGGCAGGATCGCCTCCAATTTTCCGAAGGGCGACGCCGAACCGCGTCGCCCTTCACCGCTTCTAAAGGACCCTTTCCGCAGGACAGTTCCGCAGACCGCCGCCGCAAGCCAGCGGCAGACGCCGTTGCCGCCGCGCTCAGCGCGCGGCGGCAACGGCGGCCTTCATCCGGCCGATCACATCGGCGTAGTCCTCGGCATTGAAGATCGCCGAGCCGGCAACGAAGGTGTCGGCGCCGGCGGCGGCGATCTCGCCGATGTTGTCGGCCTTGACCCCGCCGTCGATCTCCAGCCGCACCTGTGGCGCGCGCGCGTCGATCATCGCCCGCACCCGGCGCAGCTTGTCCAGGGTCGAGGGGATGAAGGACTGGCCGCCGAAACCGGGATTGACCGACATCAGCAGCACCATGTCCAGGTCCTCCAGCACGTAGTCGAGCACCTCGACCGGCGTCGCCGGATTCAGCACCAGGCCGGCCTGGCAACCGTTGGCCTTGATCAGTTGGATCGTGCGGTGCACGTGCCGGCTGGCCTCCGGATGGAAACTGATCATCGAAGCGCCGGCCTTGGCGAAATCCGGCACGATCCGGTCGACCGGCTCGACCATCAGGTGCACGTCGATCGGCGCGGTGATGCCGTGCTTGCGCAGCGCTTCGCAGACCATCGGACCGATGGTCAGGTTGGGCACGTAGTGGTTGTCCATCACGTCGAAATGGACCCAATCGGCCCCGGCTCCGAGGACCGCATTCACTTCATCGCCCAGGCGGGCGAAGTCGGCGGACAGGATGGACGGGGCGATCACGGTCGGTTGCATGGCGGTCACGGGCTCCGGGTCTTGCGCAGGGTCTTGATGCGGTCGTAGGCGGCGTTGAGCTCGCGCGAGCGGGCCTCGGCCTGGCGGCGCAGCTCGGGGGCGGCGCCCTCGAGCCGGTCGGGATGGTATTGGGCGATCAGCCGGCGATAGGCACGATCGACTTCGGCGTCGCTGGCGTCCTCGCCCAGTCCGAACGCCGCGTACGGGTTGGCGCGGCGCTGCAGCCGGAACCAGTCGGCGTCGAAGGCGTGGCCGACCAGCAGGCCGATCAGTGCGCCCAGCAAGGGGTTGAAGCGCAGCAACAGCGCCCCGGCGATGAAGCCCAGCAACTTGCCGTACCAGCGGTTCATGGCACCTCTCTGCCTGTGGCCGGAGCGGGACCCGGCCGCGGCGGCGGGACCGGGACCCGAATTCAGGCCGGCAGTGTACCTGCACGGACGCCCGGACCGGCGTACACTGGCCGGCCCTGTCGCGCGGACGCGGCTTACCGGCCCCGCCCCCGCGAGGGGATGCATGTACAAGGAAATGCGCTAGACCGGGGGTATACCGTTGTCCACGCTGTCCACGACATTGACCCAGGCGCCGCCGTCCAGGACGGTCCTGTCCGAATCCGACCTGCCGGGGCTGGTGCTGCGCCACCGCGGCAAGGTCCGCGACGTGTTCGACCTGCCGCGCGAGGCCCTGCCGGCCGAGGCGCCGGCCGGCGACTGCCTGCTGATGGTCGCCACCGACCGCCTGAGCGCGTTCGACGTGGTGCTGCCCGACCCGATTCCGGGCAAGGGCGCGATGCTCTGCCAGATCAGCAACTTCTGGTTCGGCAGGACCGAGCACATCGTCCGCAACCACCTGACCGGCATCGACGTGGCCTCGGTGCTGCCCGACGGGGTCGATCCGGCCCCCTACCTGCAGCGCGCGGTGGTGACCCGGCGGCTGAAGCCGGTGCCGATCGAGTGCATCGCCCGCGGCTACGTGATCGGCAGCGGCTGGAAGGACTATCAGCGCACCGGCCGGATCAGCGGCATCTCGCTGCCCGACGGCCTGCGCCAGGCCGAGCAACTGGCCGAGCCGATCTTCACCCCCTCGACCAAGGCCGCGGTCGGCGACCACGACGAGAACATCGACTTCGACACCGCGGTCAAGCTGTGCGGCGCCGAGCTGGCCGAGGCGGTCCGCGACGCGACCCTGCGGCTGTACCGCTTCGCCGCCGAATACGCGGCCGAGCGCGGCATCCTGCTGGCCGACACCAAGTTCGAGTTCGGCACCGACGCCGACGGCCGCCTGTACGTGATGGACGAGATGCTGACCCCGGATTCCTCGCGCTACTGGCCGGCCGACGAGTACGAGGTCGGCAGCAGCCCACCCAGCTACGACAAGCAGATCGTGCGCGACTACCTGGAGACGCTGGACTGGGACAAGACCCCGCCGGGCCCGCGCCTGCCGGCCGAGGTGATCGAACGCACCCGCGCCCGCTACGCCGAAGCGCTGCAGAAACTGGCCGGACTTTCGGTCGACTGAGCCCGTTCGACGGGGCCCGTTGACCGGGCCCGATCGCTGCAATCCCCGGGGGCTCCGGGCGTGCCGCGCCGCGGCGGGCGCCCGGCCGCGCTTGCCGGTATGCTCGGGCGGTCGCCATACGCCAGCGCATTCCGAGCCGGGAGCCGCCATGAGCACCGCCACCGACACGCCCCGTGAGCCGGCCGCGCCGCAGCGCCGGATCGACCTGTGGTTCGCCCACTATTCCGGCGACCACCGCAACGCCACCAACCAGCTGATCCACGTGATCTGCGTGCCGGCGATCCTGTGGAGCGTGATCGCGCTGCTGTGGTGCATCCCCTCGCCCGGCACCTGGTTCCTGCCCGGGTTCTGGGCCGGAGCGGCGATGTTCGCGACCTGGGCCTTCTACTACCGCGCCTCGCGCCGGCTGGCGTTCGGCATGCTCGCGGTGTTCGTGGCGATGGGCTGGCTGACCCGCTGGCTGCACGACGGCTACGGCACGATGCACCTGCTGTACCTGGCGATCGCGGTGTTCGTGGTCGCCTGGATCGGCCAGTTCGTCGGCCACAGCAAACTGTTCGAGGGCAAGCGCCCGAGCTTCCTGACCGACCTGCGCTACCTGCTGATCGGCCCCGCCTGGGTGCTGGCCAAGCTCTATCGCAGGCTGGGCTGGCGCTACTGACGCCCCAACCAACGGCCAATTGCGCCCGTCGGCGCATCTGCCCGATCATGCCCTCCTCCGTCTACGCAGCGATGGCGTAGGAGCGGCGTAAGCCGCGATCGGGCCTTCACGGCAAAGCTTCATCGTGGCTTGCGCCGCTCCTACGGTTTTTTCCTTCCCGCCGCGGGTCGATCCCGTGGCCTTCCGGCGTCCGCCCATGTCTCCGCGCGATTTCCTGCTGATCCTGATCGTCGTCCTGGCCTGGGCCGGCAACTTCCTGACCTCGGCGCTGGCGATGCGCGAGATCCCGCCGCTGCTGTTCACCGCGCTGCGCTTCGCCCTGCTCGCGATTCCGCTGGCGTTCGTGCTCAAACGGCCGGCGCCGGGCCAGTGGCCGCGACTGATCGCGGTCTGCCTGTGCGTGGGCGTGCTGCACTTCGGACTGAGCTTCACCGCGCTGAAACTGGCCGGCAACCTGTCCTCGCCGGCGATCGTGATGCAGAGCTACGTGCCGATGACCGCCCTGCTGGGCTGGGCGGTGCTGGGCGAGCGCTTCGGCTGGAAGACCGGCGTGGCGATCGCTACCAGCTTCGCCGGCGTGCTGGTGCTGGGCTTCGACCCGATCGTGCTCGACCGCCCGGCCGCGGTCGGGGTGATGCTGGTCTCGGCGCTGTTCCTGGCCGTCGGCACCGTGCTGATGAAGCCGCTGCGCGGGCTCGACATGTTCAGCCAGCAGGGCTGGACCGCGGTGATCAGCCTGCTGCCGCTGATCGCGCTGAGCGCCTGGCTGGAACCGGGCGCGATCGCGCGGCTGCCGCAGGTGAGCTGGGTCGGCTGGGCCGGCGCGCTGTACGCGGCCTTCGTGTCCTCGCTGCTCGGCCACGGCCTGTACTACGTGCTGGTGCAGCGCCACCCGGTCGCCCAGGTCACCCCCTGGCTGCTGCTGGTGCCGCCGCTGGCGATCGCGCTGGGCATCGCGTTCTGGGGCGACCGACCCGGCCCGAAGCTGTGGCTGGGCGGCGCGATGGTGCTCGGCGGCGTGCTCGGCGTCGCCCTGCGCACCCTGACCAAGAGCCGGCGACCGGCGCGCGCCGAAGAAATCTGAGCCGAAGAAATCTGATCGGACCGGCAGCGCTGGCGCGCGCTGCCGGCCCCACGATCAGGCCGGCGCGCGGAACATCGCCGCCTGCGGCCGGAACGGCCGCGGTGCATAGCCGAAGTCGCGCGCGGCCGGGCCGGCGTCGAACACAAGATCCTCGCGCATCCGCGCCA
>NZ_VICD02000162.1 GCF_006546735.2 Marilutibacter maris
CGCTCGCCTCCGCGACCGACGCCGGTAATCCATCCTGATGCCCACCATGCCGCGATTGATCCGCCGCCTTCCGTGCCTGCTCCTGGCGCTCGGGCTCGCGCCCGCCGCCGCCTCCGGGCTGCCGCCGTCGGCGACCGCGACACTGTTGCCCGCCACCCTGGCGATGGCCAGCGGCGGCAACGCGCTCGACGCCGTGGTCGACGTCCGCCGTCCGCATGCGGACGGCCTGATGGTGATGGCGGTGACCCCCGGTGGCAGCGGCGACCGCATCGGCCTGCGGGTCGGCGATCGCATCCTGGCGGTCAACGACCGCCCGCTGACCGGCACCCTGGAGCCGTCGAAGGTGATGAACGAGGCCCTGGCCACCCGGCGCGACCTGGAACTGCGGGTATCCCGCGACGGCCGCGAGCTGACCCTCAACGGTACCGCGGCCGCGGACACCGCCGCAGCGGTGGCGCCGGGCTGCGGCTACGTCACCAACCGCGGCACCCTGCCGCACGTCAGCGACCGCCTGCACCCGGTCGAGATCCTCGACATCGACGGCCGCGGCCGCCCGGTCGACGCCAACCGCCATCGGCTCGAAGCCGGCCTGCACGTGGTGATCGTCGGCGAGCGCATCGAGGACATCCGCTTCGACCCGCTGCAGCAGGCCCAGCGCTCGCGCATGCGCTCGCGCGAAGGCGCGCGCGCCGGCAAGGCGCTGGTGGTCGATGTCCGGCCCGGCGTGCGCTACCGGCTGGGCGCGCGCTTCCTCGACCGCAATCTCAGCAGCCGCGCGATCAGCGAGAACGCGTACTGGGAACCGCTGGTCTGGCAGGAAGTCGAGGACGCCTGCGACTAGCCGAGCGTCGGACGGGCCACGCTCACCGCGCCCGTGCGCGGGTAGGGAATGGGATGCGGGAAAACGCCGGATCGGAGCGCGTCCGACCGCCGGCGGCTCAGTCCAGGCCGAGGCTGTCGCCCAGCGCCTGGCGCAGGAACGGCACGGTCAACCGGCGCTGCGCCGCCAGCGAGGCACGGTCGAGCCGGTCCAGCAGCGCGGTCAGTCCGCTCAGATCGCGTCCGGCCCGCTTCAGCAGCCAGTCCAGCGCGGCCGCCTCCAGCACCAGTCCACGCCGCTGCGCACGCTGCGACAGCACCGCGCGGCGGCCGTCGTCGTCGAGCGGCTCCAGCACCACGCGCGCGCATTGCGACAACCGCGAACGCAGGTCCGGCAGGCTCAACGCCAGCTCGGCCGGATTGCCGCGCGCGGCGTACAGCAGGCAGGCGCCGGACGCGCGTGCGCGGTTGTGCGCATCGAACAGGGCGACCTCGTCCTCACGCCGTCCGGCGACCGCCTCCAGTCCGTCCAACGCGACCAGGTCGTTGCCTTCCAGCGCCTGCAACGCATCGCCCAGACGCCCTGCCGCGGCCTGCAGCGGCAGGAACGCGACCCGCCGACCGGCCGCCTCGGCGGCGGCACAGGTCGCCAGCATCAGGTGGGTCTTGCCGACTCCGGCCGGGCCGGCCAGGTACAGCCAATCGCGACCGCTTCCGGCGGCGATCGCCTGCAACTGCGCCAGCACTCCGTCCGGCGCGCCGATATAGGTCTCGAAACGCTGGTCCGGCGGGTAGCGCAGCGCCAACGGCAACTGCGGACCGGTCACCCGCGATCCTGCCCTTCGTCGTCCCCGGCGACCGTGCCGACGCCCGTCTCGCGCTCCGTCGCCAGCGCGCTGGCCGGCACTCCGGTGTCGCCGAGACTGGCGACCACCACCGGCACCGCGCCGGGCTCGGCCACGCCACCGGCCTGCTCGCCGGCGTACAGGCGGCTGTGGGTATAGCGCTCCTGCGCGTACCGCAGCAGCACGTTGGCGACCGCCGCGACCGGCAGCGCGATCAGCATGCCGAGGAAGCCGAACAGCTGGCCGCCGGCCATGATCGCGAAGATCACCGCCATCGGGTGCAGGCCGATCCGGTCGCCGACGATCCTCGGGGTCAGCACGTAGCCCTCCAGCATCTGGCCGAGCACGAACACGCCGGCGACCATCAGCACCAGGGTGAAGTCGCCGTCGGGCTGGATGAATGCGGCCACCAGGCCCAGCACCACACCAGTCGCGGTGCCCAGATAGGGCACGAAGCTGATCAGCCCGGCGACGATGCCGATCAGCAGGCCGACCTTCAGGCCGACCACGCTCAAGCCGATCGCGTAGATCGCGCCCAGCGCCAGCATCACCAGGATCTGGCCGCGCAGGAACGCCGACAGCACCTCGTTGGACTCGTGCGCCAGGCGCCCGACCGTACCGATATGGTTGCGCGGCACCAGCGCGGCGACCCGCTCGACCAGCTTGTCCCAGTCGCGCAGGAAGTAGAAGGTCAGGATCGGCAGCAGCACGATGTTGGCGACCCAGGCGACCACCGCGATGCCGGAGCGCGACACGTAGCCGAACAGCGAAGCGGCGACGCCGCCGGCCTCCTGCCAGTGGCTGCGCGCCAGCTGGATCAGCGCCTGCGGGTCGAGCCAGCCGACCAGCTCGATGCCGGTGCGCTGCTCGACCCACGGCAACGCGGTCTCCAGCAGCCAGGTCTGCGCCTTCGGCAGCAGCTCGATCACGGTCATGATCTGGCGCTCGATCATCGGCACCAGGATCAACAGCGCCAGCACCAGCAGCAGTGCCATCAGGGTGAACACCAGGGCGACCGCGACATTGCGCGAGCGCCCGGATCGCTCGATCCGATCGACCAGCGGATCGCCGAGCCAACCCAACAGCGCGCCCAGCACGAACGGCGTCAGGATCGGCCCCAGCGCCCACAGCAGCCACAGCAGGGCCAGCGCCAGCGCGCCCCATTGCAGCCGCTTGAGGAAGCGGGCGATATCGTCGAGCGATTCCATCGATTGCATCAGCGCACCAGATAGACGTCGGGAGCCGGCGTCTCGGTGCCGCTCCCGTCATCGGGGTCGGTGTCGATCACCGGGCCCGGCTCGGTCGGCATCGTGGGCGACGCGGGTTGCAGGGCGACCAGCACGTCGCCGTCGTCGACCATCCGCTTCAGCCCCGGCAGCCCGGTCAGCAGCTCCAGTTCGAGCACGATGCTCTCGGCATCGGCGTGCAGCGGCTTGATCGCGCGCACCACCGCCAGCTTCTGCAGGTAGCCGGACAGGCGCATGTAGTCCTCGCTGCTGTCGAGGCCGCGGAAGGTGACCGCATAGTTGCCGGCCGGGCCCACCGCGCTGCGCTTGGCATAGCGCTTGGTCAGGGCGTCGGCGGCACCGTCGGCGCCGGTGGCCATCACCATGCGCGCGTCTGCGCCGCTCTCCGACCAGCGCGCCAGCACCCGGCCGCGGTCGACGAAGATCCAGTCGGCGGCCCAGCCGCCATTCCTGCGGTACAGCTTGCCGATCAGCTGCATCGGCGGGCTGTAGCGCTGCGAGGCGCGGGCGACGGCGGCGGTATCGCCACGCCAGATCGCACCGACCACCGCGTGCTCGGCGGCGCTGCCTCCGGGGAGGCCGAGCCGGTAGCCGCGCTGCACCGCACGGTCCAGCACCGAGCGCGCGGCATTGGCCTTCGACAGGCCGACCAGGCGCGGGCCGCTGCCGTCGTCGATCGCCAGCCACAGCACCGGCTTGGGCCGTGGCGCCGGCCACACCGGGATGCCCAGGGTCGAGGCCAGCGCATCGACGCCGTCCTCGTCGTAGCGCGCCACCAGCAGGGTCTGGTACCTCGGGGCGCCGCTGGAGGAGATGCTCTCGTCCTGACGGTAGTCGTAGCCGGTCACGAACTCCTCGGCCCGGCGCAGTTCCTGACCCACGCCCGGGCGCGAAGCCGCCGAGCGATCGCCCGAGAGCTTGCCGAGCACCTGCGCCAGGCCGCGCGCGAACGCCGACTTGCGCTCGGCCTCGCCCTGGCCGCGCACGACCACCTCGGCGGTGTAGATGTCGCCGGCACTGGCGCGGTCGCCCTCGACGCGCTGCGCCGCCGCCGGGCCCGCCAGCAGCAACAGCAGCAACAGGATTGAGGGGGTCCGGATCGCGGACCGGGACAGGTGGAAGGCCGTACGCAGGGCGCCAGTCATGCAGGTTTCGCCGTCTGGATTACTATCGGAATGCCTGGAATGGTGCCGCAGCCGGGCCGGTACGTCCATCGACGGCGTCGATCGAACCGCCGCCGCGCCCGCCGCCACGCCGTGCCCGATACGCGACTGCCGCGCGTGCGACTGCTAAAATTGCCGTCCTTGCCGCCCTTCGCGACCGTACCGTGACTCCCACTCCCCTGACCTACCGCGACGCCGGCGTCGACATCGACGCTGGCAACGAGCTCGTCGAGCGCATCAAGCCCCTGGTCAAGCGCAGCTTCCGGCCCGAGGTGATGGGCGGCCTGGGCGGCTTCGGTGCGCTGTTCGACCTGTCCAACAAGTACAAGGAGCCGGTGCTGGTGTCCGGCACCGACGGCGTCGGCACCAAGCTCAAGCTGGCCCAGCAGCTCGGCCGCCACGACACCATCGGCATCGACCTGGTCGCGATGTGCGTCAACGACGTGCTGGTGCAGGGCGCCGAGCCGCTGTTCTTCCTCGACTACTTCGCCACCGGCAGGCTCGACATCGACACCGCCGCCGCGGTGGTCGGTGGCATCGCCCGCGGCTGCGAGGAGTCCGGCTGCGCGCTGATCGGCGGTGAAACCGCCGAGATGCCGGACATGTATCCGCCGGGCGAGTACGACCTGGCCGGCTTCTGCGTCGCCGCGGTCGAGAAATCGAAGCTGCTCGATGGCGGCCGCACCGGCGACGGCGACCTGCTGATCGGCATCGCCTCGTCCGGCCCGCACTCCAACGGCTACTCGCTGATCCGCAAGATCTACGAGCGCGCCGGCAGCCCGGCCGGGCATGCCCTGGCCGACGGCCAGACCCTCGCCGACGCGCTGATGGCGCCGACCCGGCTGTACGTGAAGCCGGTGCTGGAACTGCTGTCCGCGCACGCCGAAGCGATCCACGCGATGGCGCACATCACCGGCGGCGGCCTGACCGAGAACATCATCCGGGTGATCCCCGACGGCCTGGGCATCGACGTCGATGCGTCCAGCTGGCCGCTGCCGCCGGTGTTCGAGTGGCTGCAGCGCGAGGGCGCGGTGCCGGCCGAGGAGATGTGGCGGACCTTCAACTGCGGCATCGGCTTCGTGCTGGCGGTGGCGCCCGCCGACGCCACCGCGGTCGAGGCCGACCTGGCGCGCCTGCAACTGCCGAGCTGGCGCATCGGACGGGTGACCCGGGCCAACGGCGATTCCCGCGTCAAGATCGGCTGAACGCATGCGCCGGATCGCCGTGCTCGCCTCCGGGCGGGGCAGCAACCTGCAGGCGCTCATCGATGCGATCGCCGCCGGCAGGCTTGCCGCGGAAGTGGTCGGGGTGTTCTCCGACCGCGCCGGTGCCGGTGCGCTGGAACGGGCCCGAGCCGCCGGCATTGCGGCCGTGTCGCTGCGCCCACGGGACTTCGACTCCCGTCCCGCCTTCGATGAAGCGCTGTTCAGCCGCATCGACGGCGTTCAGCCCGACCTCATCGTCTGTGCGGGATACATGCGGCTGCTGAGCGAACACGTCGTCGAGGCGCGGGCAGGTCGCATGATCAACATCCACCCATCGCTGCTGCCGGCCTTCAAGGGCCTGCACACCCACCAGCAGGCGCTGGACGCCGGTGCGACCGAGCACGGCGCCAGCGTGCATTTCGTCACCGCCGAGCTGGACGGCGGCCCGGTGATCGCCCAGGCGCGGGTGCCGGTGCTGCCCGGAGACGATGCCGCGCGCCTGGCCGAGCGCGTGCTGGCGCGCGAGCATCCGCTGCTGCTGGCCACCGTCGGCGCCCTGGTCGAGGGCCGGGTGCGACTGCTGGCCGGCCGGGTCGCCGATCGCGGTCGACCGCTGGCCGCACCGCTGCAACTTGGCGATGACGACCGCCTGCTAGGCTGACCGCCGGTCGTCGCGCGTCGCCCGCGTCGCGCCAGGACGCCAACCACTTCCAGACGCCTCCTCCCCCGGACCCCACATGCCCCGCCTTCCCGCCCGCGCCATCGTCGCCCTGCTCTCCGTCGCCCTGGCCGCCATGGCGCCGGTGACGGACGCGCATGCCGCCGCGCCGGTCGCGGCCCCGGACTCGACCGCATCGACCGCGCCCGAACCGGCACCGGCACTGGAACCCTTCATCGCCCGCTACGAGGTCCTCAACGGCGGCCACACGCTCGGCAATGCGACCCTGCAGGTGGTCGAACTGGATGCGCCGCGCTGGCGCGTCGACCTGACCATGGGCGGCCGCGGCCTGTTCAGGCTCGCCGGCATCAACGCCGAGCAGAGCACGGTGTTCGAGGACACCGCCGCGGGCTTCCTGCCGCTGAGCCAGGCCACCGTGCGCAAGACCCTGTTCACCCGCAAGCGCACCACCGGCAGCTATGACTGGCAGGCCCGGCAGGCGCTGTGGAGCGGCGACATCAAGGAATGGCGCCAGCGCCCGGTTCCGCTGCAACCCGGCGACATGAGCGGCCTGTTGATCAATCTCGCGGTGATCCGCGACGCCGAGCCGGGCAAGACCCTGCACTATCGCTATGTCGACAACGGCCGTGCCCGCCCCCATGTCTATCGGGTCGACGAGGCGCTGGAAGGCGTCCGCGTCGGCGAGCTCAGCTACAACGCGATGCGGGTGACCCGGCTGCCGATCGAGGACGGCGCGCCCGACAACGAAGAGACCGTGATCTGGGTGGTCGAGGGCGTGCCGACGCCGGTCCGCATGCTGCAGCGCGAGGACGGCGAGGACACCTACGACCTGCGCCTGATCGATTACGGAACCGCCGAATGAAGCGACGGTCTTCCGCCATGGACGGAGTTTCCGCGGACCCGGCCGGCTGTCGTCGGCCACCGCGAGCGCGGGTCCGGGCCGATGCCGGCCCCGCGATGCCCGAACGCCCCCGGAAGACGGGCGCCCGGGCCCCAATGACAACGGGAGTGCGATAGATGAACCCTGCACCGAACCTGCACAAGCGACTCAAGCCGATCGCCGGCCTCGCCCTGACCGCAATGCTGGCGGCGGGTGCGCTGCTGCCGGCCCGCGCGATCGAGCCGTTCACCGCCGACTACAAGGCCAGCTTCATGGGCATGGAGGCGAACGGCCAGATGATCCTCGCCCGCGATGGCCAGGACCGCTGGCGCTACAGCCTGAACGTGCGCAACGCGCTGGCCGACCTCAGCCAGGTCACCGTGTTCGAGATCAAGGACGGCCAGTGGCGTCCGCTCACCAGCAACGACACCAACAAGGTGCTGGTCAAGCGCTCGCGCAAGAGCGCGACCTACGACTGGTCGCGTGGCGAGGCGCGCTGGAGCGGAGACGTGAAGCCCGACCGCGCCGGCCCGATCGCACTGCGTCCCGGCGACATGGATGCGCTGCTGATCAATCTGGCGATCGTGCGCGACCTCGCCGCCGGCCAGCCGTTGCGCTATCGCATGGTCGACGACGGTCGGGTCAAGCAACTGGACTACACCACCGCCGGTCGGGAAACCATCGACATCGATGGCCAGGCCCGCACCGCGACCAAGGTGGTCAGCGACGACGGCCGCCGTCAGACCACCGCCTGGGTGGTCGAGGGCCTGCCGGTGCCGGCGCGCATCGTCCAGCGCAACAAGAACGGCGACGCGCTGGAACTGACCATCCAGTCGCTGCGCTGATCGCCACGGCGTCACGGCGGGGCCGTGGGAGTCGGCCCCTGCCGGTCGATCCGCCTGGATCGACTCGGCCGGATCGACTCAGCCAAATCAAATCAACTGATCCTGCGAATGCGGGCACCCAGCCCCGACAGCTTTTCCTCGATGTTCTCGTAACCGCGATCGAGGTGGTAGATGCGGTCGATCGTGGTCTCGCCATCGGCGACCAGGCCGGCCAGGATCAGCGAGGCCGAGGCGCGCAGGTCGGTCGCCATCACCGGCGCGCCGCTGAGCCGCTCGACCCCGCGCACGACCGCGGTGTGGCCGTCGACGCGGATGTCCGCGCCCAGCCGCAGCAGCTCGTTCACGTGCATGAAGCGGTTCTCGAAGATCGTCTCGTTGATCACCCCGACCCCGTCGGCGACGCAGTTCAGCGCCATGAACTGCGCCTGCATGTCGGTCGGAAAACCCGGGTGCGGCGCGGTGGTGATGTCGACCGCGCGCGGCCGCTTGCCGCCCATGTCGAGGCTGATGCGATCGCCGTCGACCTCGATCGCGGCGCCGGTGTGGCGCAGCTTGTCGATCACCGCGTCGAGCGTGTCCGGACGCGCGCGTCGGGCGGTGATGCGGCCGCCGGTCATCGCCGCCGCGACCAGGAAGGTGCCGGTCTCGATCCGGTCCGGCACCACCGAATGGCGGCCGCCGTGCAGGCGTTCGACGCCCTCGACCACGATCCGGTTGCTGCCGGCGCCCTCGATGCGCGCGCCGAGCGCCTTCAGGCACTCGGCCAGGTCGACGATCTCCGGCTCCATCGCCGCGTTCTCCAGCACGCTGGTGCCCTCGGCGAGGGTGGCGGCCATCAGCACGTTCTCGGTGGCGCCGACGCTGACCATGTCGAACACGCAGCGCGCGCCCTTCAGCCGCTCGGCGCGGGCCTTGATGAAGCCGTTCTCGACGCTGATCTCCGCGCCCAGCGCCTGCAGGCCCTTGATGTGCTGGTCGACCGGGCGCGAACCGATCGCGCAACCGCCGGGCAGCGACACCTCGGCGTGGCCGTAGCGGGCCAGCAGCGGCCCCAGCACCAGCACCGAGGCGCGCATGGTCTTGACCAGCTCGTAGGAGGCGACCTGGCTGTGGACCGTGGTCGGGTCGACGGTGATGCCGTACTGCTCGTCGATGGTGATGCCGGCGCCGAGCTCGCCGAGCAGCTTCACCGTGGTGACGACGTCGTGCAGGTGCGGGACGTTGCTGATTTCCACCGGCCCGTCGGCCAGCAGGGTCGCGCACAGGATCGGCAGGACCGCGTTCTTGGCGCCGGAAATCTGGACTTCACCGGTGAGCGGGCGCCCGCCCTGGACAACGATTTTCTGCATGGGGGTTCCGGTTCGGGGCCGCTCAGGCGGCTTCTTCGGGGGTCAGGGTCTTCAGCGACAGGGCGTGGATCTCGCCGCCCATGCGTTCGCCGAGGGTCGCGTAGACCAGGCGGTGGCGGGCCAGCGGCAGCTTGCCGCGGAAGGCCTCGCAGACCACGGTGGCCTCGAAATGAACGCCGTCGTCGCCGCGCACGTCGGCGCGGGCACCGGGCAGGCCCTGTTCGATCAATGACTGGATGGTGGCGGGGGTCACGGGAAATCCTTGCGAATGCAGGCTTGGCGGAAATGGAGCGTAACGGGAAGCGATGGCGGTCCGAGCATCTGATGAAGCGTGGCTGCGCGCCGATGCGCGGCCGCGGGGCACTCACGGGCAATCGCGCCGGGAACCGCCTAGAATTGGCGGCTTAGCCTAGCCCAATCCCCTCCCGTCATAAATCCCGGCCGCGCGCCGGTTCACCTGCCGATGGCCGCATCCCCTTCCACTGCAAGTCCCCTCGCCCCGGTTACCGACGACGGCCTGGCCGCCTGCGGGCGCCGCGTCTTCGAGATCGAGGGCCAGGCGCTGGCCGCGGTCGCCGACCGGGTCGGGGCCGAGTTCGCCGCCGCCTGCCGGCTGGTGCTGAACGCGTCCGGCCGGGTGGTCTGCACCGGCATGGGCAAGTCCGGCCACGTCGCCCGCAAGATCGCCGCGACCCTGGCCTCGACCGGCACCCCGGCGTTCTTCGTCCACCCGGGCGAGGCCGGGCACGGCGACCTGGGCATGGTCACCGACGCCGACGTGGTGCTGGCGCTGTCCAATTCCGGCGAGAGCGACGAGGTGCTGATGCTGCTGCCGGTACTGCGTCGCCAGGGCAATCCGCTGATCGCGATGACCGGCCGCCCCGGTTCGACCCTGGCCCGCGAGGCCGACATCCACCTGGACGTCACCGTGCCGGCCGAGGCCTGTCCGCTGGACCTCGCCCCGACCTCCAGCACCACCGCCGCGCTGGCGATGGGCGACGCGCTGGCGGTCGCGCTGCTGGAGGCGCGCGGCTTCACCGCCGACGATTTCGCCCGCTCGCACCCGGCCGGCTCGCTCGGCCGGCGCCTGCTGCTGCACATCACCGACGTGATGCACGCCGGCGACGACGTGCCGCGGATCGGCGCCGACGCCACCGTCAGCCAGGCGCTGGTCGAGATCACCTGCAAGCGGCTGGGGATGACCGCGATCGTCGACGGCGATGGCCGCCTGCTCGGCCTGTACACCGACGGCGACCTGCGCCGCAGCCTCGACGACGCCGCGGTCGACCTGCGCGCGACCCGGATCGGCGACGTGATGACCCGCGCGCCCAAGACCATCGGCGCCGACGCGCTCGCGGTGGAGGCGGCGCGGATGATGGAGACCCACAAGATCAGCGGCCTGCTGGTGGTCGATACCGACAACCGCGTCGTCGGCGCCCTCAACATTCACGACCTGTTGCGGGCGCGGGTAGTTTAAAGACGGGTACGTCGCCGAAAGCGGGCGCTCCTCTCTCGCTTCTCGCCCCACCTCTCACCCCTCGCTCCACCTCTCACGCCTCGCCCCATGCCCTACAGCCACCTCAACGACTACCCCGCCGACATCCGCGAACGCGCCGGGCGCATCCGCCTGGTCTGTTTCGATGTCGACGGCACGCTGACCGACGGCCACCTCGGCTTCGACAGCGAGGGCCGCGAGTTCAAGGCCTTCCACGTCCACGACGGCATGGGCCTGGTGATGCTGCGCAAGTCCGGGATCGCCGTGGCCTTCGTCACCGCGCGTGCCAGCGCGGTCGCCGAACAGCGCGCCGACGAGCTCGGCGTGGAGGCCCACACCGGGGTCAAGGACAAGCTCGCCTGCGTGCGGGAGATCGCCGCGCGCCTGGGGATCGGCCTGGACGAGGTCGCCTTCATGGGCGACGACCTGCCGGACCTGAAGGTGATGCCGCACGTCGGCCTGTCGGCGGCGCCGGCCAACGCCCACCCCTGGACCCGCGAGCGCGTCCACTGGCGCACCTGCGCGGCCGGCGGCCACGGCGCGGCCCGCGAGTTCTGCGACCTGCTGCTGGCGGCGCAGGGCCACGCCGAGACGCTGTTGCACGACCTCACCGGCGCCGGCGGCGACGGAACCCGGGCATGAGCTGGCGCAGCCTCGTCACCGTGATCCTGTTCGCCGGCGTCCTCGCCAGCGGCTGGGTGCTGTGGCACCAGCGCGGCGGCGACACCGCGCCGGCCACCGCCGCGGAACTGCCCGACTACATCCTCAACGACTTCGAGCTGATCGCCCTCGACGCCCAGGGCCAGGAGTCGTTCACCCTGCGCGCTCCGCGGCTGGCGCGCGACCCCGGCACCAAGACCCTCGACATCGAGACCCCGCTGTTCCTGATTCCGCCCGCCGCCGACAGCCAGGGCGGCGCCTGGGAGGTGCGCTCGAAGACCGCCTGGGTCAGCGAGAGCGGCGACGAGATCCGCCTGCGCGGCCAGGTCCAGGCCGACGGCGCCGATTCCGGCGGCAGCCCGGTGACCATGCGCACCGAACAGATGGACGTGTTCCCGGAGGCCAGGCGGGCGGTCTCGCCGGTTAAAGTGACGCTCACCCAGCCCGGGCTCATAATGAACGGTCGTCAGCTCGAGGCCGACCTCGAGCGCAACCGGATCACCCTCAAGGACACCCGCTCCCGATATGAGAACACCGAACGCTAGCCGCGCCGCACTGACGCTGGCCGCGCTGTTCCTGGCCACGCTGTCCCTGGCCGCGCTTCCGGCCGGCGTGCAGGCGCGCTCGTCGGACCGGGGCAAGCCGATGCTGATCAACGCCGACGATGCCGACCACGCGCTGGACGAGAGCCAGCCGACCGTGCTCAGCGGCAACGTCGTGATCACCCAGGGCACGCTCGACATCCGCTCCGCCCGCGCCGACGTCACCACCCGCAACAACGAACCGACCCGGGTCGTGCTGACCGGCAGCCCGGCCCGGCTCAAGCAGGAGATGGACGACGGCAGCCCGTTCTCGGCCAATGCCAGCCGGATCGTCTACGACCTGACCTCCGACACCGTCACCCTGACCGGCAACGTGACCGTGAACCAGCGCGGCAACACCATGAACGGCCCGCGCGTGGTCTACAACATGAAGACCGGCCGGGTACAGGCCTCCGGCACCGGCACCGGTTCCGGGAACGGTCGCGTCAGCATGCGCATCGAACCCAAGAACCCGACCCCCGCCGACGAGTCGGGGAACGACTGATGCTGGTCGCCGAGGGCCTGCGCAAGGCCTACCGTTCGCGCGAGGTGGTCAAGAACTTCGGTCTGACCCTGGACGCCGGCGAGGTGGTCGGCCTGCTCGGACCCAACGGCGCCGGCAAGACCACCTGCTTCTACATGATCGTCGGCCTGATTCCGGCCGACGCCGGCCGCATCGAGCTGGACGGCAAGAACATCACCGCCGAGCCGATGTACGCGCGCGCCAAATACGGCGTCGGCTACCTGCCGCAGGAGCCGTCGGTGTTCCGCAAGCTCGATGTCGCCGACAACATCCGGCTGGTGCTGGAACTGCGCGAGGACCTCGACAAGGCCGGTCGCGAACGCGAGCTGGCCAGCCTGATGGACGAGCTGCAGGTCACCCACGTCGCCGACCAGCTCGGCGCCAGCCTGTCCGGCGGCGAGCGCCGGCGCGTCGAGATCGCCCGTGCGCTGGCGGCGCGACCGCGCCTGATCCTGCTAGACGAGCCGTTCGCCGGCGTCGACCCGATCTCGGTCGGCGAGATCCAGCGAATCGTGCGCCACCTCAAGAATCGCGGCATCGGGGTGCTGATCACCGACCACAACGTGCGCGAAACCTTGGGAATCTGCGACCGCGCGTATATCCTCAACGACGGTGGCGTGCTCGCGCAGGGGGCTCCGGACACGCTGCTGGCGAATCCGGACGTGCGCCGCGTGTACCTGGGGGAAACCTTCCGTCTCTGATGCGGGGTCCCCGGTTGCCGGCGGCGCGACGCCCCGGCACGACCGCGGGGAGCGCGCATTGACGGCGCATCGCCTCGCGGCGGCGGGGGCGCAACGGCCGGGCGCCTGCCCCAAGCCCGACAGCCCGCGATCCCGACAAGGCCATGAAGCCCCGCCTCCAACCCTCACTCGGACAGAACCTGGTCATGACGCCGCAGCTGCGTCAGGCGATCCGGTTGCTGCAACTGTCCGCCGCCGAGCTGGAACTGGAGCTGGCCGACGCGATCGAGACCAACCCCCTGCTCGACTGGACCGAGTCGTCGACCGAGGCCGGCGCCGATGGCGATCCGGCGACCGAGGCCGGCACGCACGAGACCCGGGGCGAGGACGTACAGGTCGAGGCGGTCGACGAGTGGACCCCGGGCGACGGTGAGCCCTGGTACGAACGGGTCGGCCCCTCCGACGGCGGCCACGACGACCACGCCGCCGAGCAGGTCGCCAGCGACGACACCCTGCACGACCACCTGCTGTGGCAGTTGCACCTGAGCCACCTGTCGCCGCGCGACCGCCGCATCGGCGTGATCGTGATCGAGGCGATCGAGGACGACGGCTATCTGCGCGAACCGCTGGACGCGATCGCGGCGTCGCTGGCGCCGGACATCCAGGCCAGCGAGGAGGAAATCCTCACCGTGCTGCACACGATCCAGCGTTTCGACCCGGTCGGGGTCGGCGCGCGCGACCTCGGCGAATGCCTGCGCCTGCAGCTGGAGCCGATGGCGGACGACACCCCCGGCAAGGCGCTGGCGCACCAGCTGGCCAACGGGCCGTTGCAGCGCCTGGCCCGGGTCGGCGTCGAGGGCCTGGCCCAGGAAATGAAGCTCGATCCGGGCGAGGTCGAGGTCGCGGTGCAACTGCTGCGCTCGCTCGACCCGCGTCCCGGCTCGCAGGTCGGCGGCACCGGCAACGACACCTACGTCGCCCCGGACGTTGTGATCTGGCGCCAGCACGGGTTGTGGCGGGTCTCACTGGCCGAGAGCATGCGCCCGCGCATCTCGATCCACCGCGGCTACGAGGGCATGATCCGCGGCGCCAGCGCTTCCGACGCCAGCTACCTGCGCGGCCACCTGCAGGAAGCGCGCTGGCTGCTCAAGAGCCTGGAGGCGCGCGGCGAGACCCTGCTCAAGGTCGCCCAGTGCCTGATCCGCCAGCAGGCCGGCTTCCTGGAGTTCGGCGACAGCGCGCTGCGTCCGCTGACCCTGCGCGAGGTCGCCGCCGAGGTCGGCCTGCACGAATCCACCGTCTCGCGGGCGATCGCCCGCAAGTACGCGCGCACCCCGCGCGGCACCATCCCGCTGCGCGGCTTCTTCGCCTCCGGGGTCAGCAACGACAGCGGCGGCGAGTCCTCCAGCACCGCCATCCAGGCGATGATCCGCGGGCTGATCGATGCCGAGGATCCGCGCAAGCCGCTGTCCGATGCGCGCCTGGCCGAGACCCTCAAGACCTCCGGGGTCAGCGTGGCCCGGCGCACGGTCGCCAAGTACCGCGAGGCGATGAACATTCCATCGTCTCAGGATCGCGTGAGAATAGGCTGAGCGCGCCCGCCTCCCCGCGCCGCGATGCCGCCCATCGGGGTATGCCCGCTGCGGCGGCTATCGTGCGATGCTGTGAGTCCGGAGCCGCGCTGGCGTCTGCGGCGGCGCCCGGTTACCCGTAGCTATCAACCAGGAGGTCTGCGATGCGTATCGAAACCCACGGCCAACAGATCGATGTCACTCCGGCCCTGCGCGACTACGTCGAGACCAAGCTGTCGCGCCTGGAGCGTCACTACGAGCAACCGTTGGACGTGCGTGCCCAGCTCAGCCTGGACAAACCCGAACACAAGGCCGAGGCGACCGTCAGCATCGCCGGCCGCACCCTGCATGCCGACGCCAACGCGATCGACATGTACGCCGCGATCGACCTGCTTGCCGACAAGCTCGATCGCCTGCTGCTGAAGCACAAGGAAAAGATGGTCGACCACCATCGTGGCGAAAGCCTGGCCCGCAACGGCGACCTCGGCGCCTGAGCCGGCGGGTCGGCGCGCGTCCCACCCGTCACCGCGCGGGCGTCATGGCCGGCTACCATGGCGCCCCGGCCCCAAGGCAGCGACCGACCGAGTGAATGATCGACTGGACACGCCCTCCGACCCGCGCCAGGGATGCGCAGATGAGCAGAACACGGCACCGCCCGGGGCGCCGGGCATGAACGCGAGCATCAGCGCCGGCGAACTGTTCGAGCAGCAGCGCGAGCGTCTCGACCTGCGCTGGATCGCGGGCGAGGCCGGCGCCGCGCGGATGCTGGAGTCGGTGCAGACGGTCGCGCGGCGGCCGTCGCTGGCCGGCTATCTCAACACCATCTATCCGAACAAGGTCCAGATCCTCGGCACCGAGGAACTGGCCTGGCTGGACTCGCTGGACTCGCGCCTGCGCTGGGAGACGATCGAGAAGATCATCCAGTCGCGGCCGCTGGCGATGGTGATCAGCAAGCAGCAGCCCTGCCCCGAGGACCTGCGCGAGGCCGCCGAGGAGTCCGGCACCCCGCTGTGGGTCTCGCCGCGCCGCGGCCACGAACTGCTCAACCACATGCAGTACCACCTCGCGCGCACGCTGGCGCCGCGGGTGACCCTGCATGGGGTGTTCATGGAAATCTATTCGATCGGCGTGCTGATCACCGGCGAGTCCGGCTCGGGCAAGAGCGAACTGGCCCTGGAGCTGGTCACCCGCGGCCACCGGCTGGTCGCCGACGACGCCCCCGAGTTCACCCAGATCGCGCCGGACGTGCTCGACGGCACCTGCCCGGACATGCTGCAGGACCTGCTCGAAGTGCGCGGTCTGGGGGTGCTCAACATCCGCGAGATGTTCGGCGACACCGCGGTCAAGGGCAACAAGTACCTGCGCCTGGTGATCCACCTCACCCGGCCGATGGCCGAGCCGCTGCCGACCGGGATCGAGCGCCTGACCGGCGACAGCGGCACCCGCCGCATCCTCGACCTGGACGTGCCGACGATCACCCTGCCGGTGATGCCCGGCCGCAACCTGGCGGTCCTGGCCGAGGCGGCGACCCGCCTGCACAGCCTGCGGATGAAGGGCATGGACCCGGCCGCCGCCTTCATCGCACGACACAGCAATTTCCTGGAACGGGGGGACGCGTGAGCACGGGGACGGACACGGACGCCGATACGGCCGCCGCCAACAACGCCGCACCGGTACTGGTCATCGTCAGCGGCATGTCCGGCTCGGGCAAGTCGGTGGCGTTGAAGACCCTGGAGGACCTGGGCTACTACTGCGTCGACAACCTGCCCGCCGATCTGCTGCCGCAGTTCGTGCGCAGCGTGCACAGCGACGACGGCGCACCGCCCAAGCTGGCGGTGGCGATCGACGTGCGCAACCGCCACAGCGATCTGGCCAACATCCCCGAGTGGCTGTCGACGGTCGGCGGACTGGGCTTCGACCCGCACCTGGTCTATTTCGAAAGCAGCGACGAGGTGCTGTTGCGGCGCTATGCCGACACCCGCCGCCGCCACCCGCTGAGCCGACTGGGGCTGCCGCTGGCCGACGCGATCGCGCTCGAGCGCCAGGTCTCGCGTCCGCTGCGGCGGATCGCCGATACCGTGATCGACACCAGCGAGATGAACGTGCACCAGTTGCGCCGGCACATCATCACCGGCTTCGGACTGGGCGGCGACAGCGCCGTCTCGCTGCTGTTCGAGTCGTTCGCCTACCGCCATGGCGTGCCCGCCGACGCGGACTTCGTGTTCGACGCCCGCGGCCTGCCCAATCCGCACTGGAACGCGGTCCTGCGGCCGCTGTCGGGTCGCGACAGCGGCGTGCGCGAATACCTCGACCAACAACCCGACGTAAACCTGTACCTGTCGCAGGTGAGCGGCTTCCTCGATACCTGGCTGCCACGGATGATCGAGGACACCACCCGCAGCTACGTCACCGTCGCGTTCGGCTGCACCGGCGGCCGCCACCGTTCGGTCTATCTCGCCGAACGCATGGCCGAGCATGCGCGCGGCCAGGGCTGGGACGAGGTCGCCGTCCATCACCGAGAGCTGGACTGAGCACGCGCCTCCGTTCCCGGCGACAACGTCCCGTCTCCGCCCCTGTGCGGGTGAATGCCCGCTGACACGGTTTCCGCCCGTATTCACCAAATTACGGAACCTTTATCCGTTGCTCGCGCCGGGATCGCACCTGCATCGATAGCGTCGGACACGCACCCACCAGGACCTGCGTATCCGAGGAGACGAAGATGGCGACCCCCACCGTGTACGGCCCGGGGCGACGACGACCGTTGGCGGCGATGCTGACCTGCGTGTCGATCGTACTGGCGTCGGCGGCGTTCGCCGCCGGCCCGCGACCGGGGCCGCAGGAAGCCCCTCCCCGCAACCCGCCGCCCGTCAGCACGCCCGAACCCGAGCGCGCTCCCGGTCCGGACGCCTTCACCGCGCTCGACCGCAATGCCGACGGCCTGCTCTCGCGCGAGGAAGCCGCGGCGGACGCGGCGCTGGTCCTGCGCTTCGACCAGGCCGATCGCGACGACGACGGCCTGCTGACGGCGGAGGAGTTCGCCGCCATGGACGACCAGCCTCCGCTGCCCTGACCCCGCTCCTGCGGGGCCCCGCAACCGCGTATCGTCCGCGTCCGGCCGATGCGTCCCCCCCCCCCC
>NZ_VICD02000163.1 GCF_006546735.2 Marilutibacter maris
AAGAAGGCCGCCAAGAAGACCGTGCGCAAGGCCGCCGCCAAGAAGACCGCGAAGAAGGCGGCCAAGAAGACGGTGAAGAAGGCCGCCAAGAAGACGGCCCGCAAGGCCGCCACCAAGAAGACCGCGAAGAAGGCGGCCAAGAAGACGGTGAAGAAGGCCGCCAAGAAGACGGTCAAGAAGGCCGCCAAGAAGGCCACCAAGAAGAGCGCCAAGAAGCCGGCACGCAAGACCGCCAAGCGCGCCGCCAAGAAGGCGGCACCGGCCGCCATGCCGGCCACCCCGGCGCCGATGATCTAAGCAGTCCCGATACCGCAGTACGCTGTCATCCGACTCTCTCCCCGCAGCCCAGGCGGGGAGAGAGTTTTTTCATTGGAGCGTGCGCAAGGCGTTTGCGGTCACGCGACGACCTTTACGCCATGCCGAGAGGCGTCGTCGCGAACTGGGATGGCGCGCGATCGCGCCAGGGGCTCAGTGCGTTGTCGCCGCGTGAGCGTCGCCCTTGCCCGAGTACGCGGTCTCGTCGATGTCGATGTCGAGCCAGCGGTGCGGTGGCAGCCCCAGCGCGCTGTCGATGATGGTCGGCATCAGTCCCGAGGGCAGGCCGCTTTCCGAGTTCCACATCACCACCACGCCCAGATCGCGCTGCGGCAACAGCGCGATCATGCCGCGGTATCCCTGCACCGCGCCGCCGTGGTAGATCATCCGCTGCCCGGCATAGTCGTACACGCGCCAGCCCAGCGCATAGCCCGCAGACGACAGGCGTTCCCGGCGCCATGAGCTGCGCATCTCGCCGGGGGTGTCGACCAACGGCTCGTGCAGGGTCGCCAGCAGCGGCGCCGAGATCACGTCCGGCCGGTGTCCGGTCTGGGCGATCAGCCACTGCGCCATGTCGCTGGCGCTGGCGTTGACGCCGGCGGCGGGCGGGAGCTGGTAGTAGGTCGGCTTCGGCGAAACCGAAACCCAGCCGCCACGGGTACGCACGTGCGGACGCGCCCAGCTCGGACTGCCCTCGATGCCTTCCAGGCCGAGGCTGGCGTCGTTCATGCCCAGCGGCTTGAACAGGCGTCGCTGTACCTCCTGGCTGTAGAACTTGCCGGTCGCGGCGAACACGACATCGCCGATCAGGCTGAAGGCGACGTTCTGGTATGCGTAGCAGGTGCCGGGCTCGCACTTGAGCGGGGCATCGGACAGCCGTCGCGCCAGGGTCCGGTAGTCGACGTAGCGTTCCAGGTCGCGGTCGTAGGTGTTGTACGGCAGGCCGAGACGATGGCTGAGCAGATCGGCCACGGTCACCTGCCCGGTCGCGTTGGCGTCCTTGAGCTGGAAGTCGGGCAGGTACTGGTTGACCTTGCTGTCCCAGCGCAGGGTGCCGTCGTTGATCAGCAGCCCGGCCATCGTCGAGGCGAAACCCTTCGACAGCGATGCCAGCCTGAACACGGTGTGGCCGTCGACCGGCGCCGCGTTCTGCATGTCGGTGACGCCGTAGCCGCGCGCGCTGAGCACCCTGCCGTCGTGGACGATCGCCACCGCAAGGGCGGGCACGCGGTTGTCGGCGGCCAGGTGCTGGGCCATCGCCTCGAAGCGGGCGACATCGAAGCCGGGTGGAAGCGGCGTGGCGGTGGTCGTCGAGACGGTGTTGCCGGCGGCGGGTCGGCCCGGATCCAGGGGCGGGGGTGTCTGGGCGGTGGAGCCGAGGGCGAGGGGCAGCAGGACGGCCAGTGCCGCCAAACGCCCGGGAGTGCGGGACCGGATGGTCGCCTTGTCTTTCATCGTGCGCAGCGCCTGCGTATGCTGGGTCGCATTCGATTCTAGCGCCGACCCCATGCGGGGGTTCAAGCACCAAGGGGAGACACGATCATGCTGGGTTTATTGATAGTGCTGGGCCTGGTGGTCCTGTTCGCGCTGTGGGCGGTGGGCATCTACAACGGGCTGGTGATGGCCCGCAACGCCTACAAGAACGCGTTCGCCCAGATCGATGTCCAGTTGCAGCGCCGCTTCGACCTGATTCCGAACCTGGTGGAGACCGCCAAGGCCTACCTGGCCCATGAGCGCGGAACCCTGGAAGCGGTGACCGCGGCCCGCAACGCCGCGCAATCGGGCCTGGCCGCGGCCAAGGCGGCACCGGGCGATCCGGCCGCGATGGCCGAGCTGGCGCGTACCCAGGGCGCGCTCGACGGCGCGCTCAGCCGGCTGCTGGTCACCGTGGAAGCCTATCCCGAGCTCAAGGCCAGCCAGAACATGATGCAGCTGACCGAGGAGCTGACCAGCACCGAGAACAAGGTCGCGTTCGCGCGTCAGGCCTACAACGACAGCGTGATGGCCTACAACAACAAGCGCGAGGTGTTCCCGTCGAGCGTGGTCGCGGGGATGTTCAATTTCGCTCCGGCCGCGTTGCTCGACATCCCGGCGGACCGCGCGGAGGTGCGCGAGGCGCCGAAGGTGCAGTTCTGATCGCAGGACCGAGCGCACGAAGCGCGCGGCCGGGGGCGGAACGGCCGCGCCCCGGGCCGAAGCCCCCGCTCCCGGTTCTCGGCCCGGCGGCCTTCACCCATGAATTTCTTCGAGTGAACTTCTTCGAGTGAATTTCTTCGAGTGAATTTCTTTGAACACCAGGCGGCGGCGCGCCGCCATTCGTTCCGCCTGATCGTGCTGTTCGGCCTGGCCGTGCTCGGCATCGTGCTCGCCGTCGACCTGGCGGTCGCCGTGGTCGCCGGCCCGGACCCGGGGCCGATCCTGCTCGCGTCGGTGGCGACCCTGGCGGTGATCGGCCTCGGTTCGCTGTTCCGGATCGCCAGCCTCGGCGGCGGTGGCGAGCCGGTCGCGCAGCAATTGGGTGGCGTGCCGGTGCCGGAAGATACCCAGGATCTGAACCTGCGGCGCCTGCGCAACGTGGTCGAGGAGATCGCGATCGCGTCCGGCGTGCCGGTGCCGAAGATCTACGTGCTCGAGCACGAAGCGGCGATCAACGCGTTCGCGGCCGGCTACACCACGTCCGACGCGGTGATCGCGGTGACCCGAGGCGCCCTGGAGCGGCTCAATCGCGACGAACTCCAGGGCGTGATCGCGCATGAGTTCAGCCACATCCTCAACGGCGACATGCGTCTGAACATCCGCCTGATCGGCGTGCTGTTCGGGATCATGATGATCTCGTTGATCGGTCGCAAGGTGCTCACCCACGGACACTATGCCGGACGCCGCGGTGCCGTGGCGGTGATCGCTGCGGCGCTGGTGGCGATGGCGATCGGTGGCATCGGCCTGTTCTTCGGCAGGATGATCAAGGCCGGGGTCAGTCGCAGCCGCGAGCGTCTGGCCGACGCCTCGGCCGTCCAGTTCACCCGCCAGACCACGGGCCTGGCCGGCGCGCTGAAGAAGATCGGCGGCCTGCACGACGGTTCGCGGCTGGCCGCGCGCGGCGAGGCGGAGGAGGTCAGCCACATGCTGTTCGGCGACGGCGTCGGCCTGAGCGGCTGGTTCGCGACCCACCCGTCGCTGGTCGAGCGGATCCAGGCGCTGGAACCGGACTTTCGTCCGGAACAGCTGGAAGCCTTGTCGCAGCGCTGGGTGGCGGCGCCGCCCAACGGGCTGGAGGAGGACGTGCAGATGGGCCTGGCGCCGGCGGGACCGCCGCCGCTGCCGGGGGCCGGCGGCGAGCAGCGGATCGCGCCGCGGGAGGTGGTCGATCAGGTCGCTCATCCGGGTGCCGACGACTATCTGCGTGCCGATGCGATCGTCGCGGCGATGCCGGAGGCCTTGCGCGAGATCGCGCGCCAGCGCGACCGGGTGGTCCCGCTGCTGCTGGGCCTGTTGATGGACACCCGCCCGGAGATCGCCGGAAAGCAGGTCGAGGAGATCTCGACGCGGCTCGGCCGGGTGATCGCCGAGCAGGCCCGTCACCTTCGCCAGACCGTGCTGCACGACCTGCATCCGATGCTGAGACTGCCGTTGGCGGCGATGGCGTTCCCGGTACTGCGGCTGCGCCCGCGGCCCGAGCTGGATGGGTTCCTGGATGCGGCCAATGCGATGGTCTATGCCGACGGCCAGGTCAGCCTGTTCGAGTACTGCCTGGCGCGCCTGCTCGCGGTGCAGGTGCGCGAGTCGCTGGACCCATCGCGCTATCTGCGGATGGGGCGGCGCAAGGCGACCGGCGTGCGCCACGAGTTCGCGACCCTGCTCGCGGTGGTCGCGCAGGCCGGCCACGCCGACGAGGCGGCCGCGAAACGCGCCTACCTCGCCGGGCTGAACCGGGTGCTGCCGCGCGATCACCTGCCGTATGCGCCGCCGGCTTCCGGCGTGGTCGCGCTGGACGAGGTATGGGAGCCGCTCGATGCCCTGGACCCGTTGGCCAAGCAGGTGCTGATCGAGGCGATCACCGACGCGATCGGCCACGATGGCCGGGTCAGCGTCGCCGAGGCGGAGCTGCTGCGGACCATCTGCGGCGTGTTGCACTGTCCGCTGCCGCCGATGCTCGGCCAGCATTGAAGCCAGGGGCGCCGCACTTCCCATAGGGACGGGGCCTTCCGGCGAAGGCCTTGTCGCGGCTCACGCCGCTCCTACGCCAGGGAACGAATCGCGCGGCAGGGGTGCGGGAACATCCCGGCCTACACCGCTCCCACGGCGTCGACGCGCGGATCACGGACTTCGTTGCGTTTGCGTCCGGCGATCAGGTCGGCGGCGCGCTCGGCGATCATGATCGTCGGCGCGTTGGTGTTGCCGCCGGGCAGGCGCGGCATCACCGAAGCGTCGATCACCCGCAGGCCGTCGACGCCGCGCACGCGCAGATCCGGGTCGACCACCGCGTCGGCGTCGCGGCCCATCCGGCAGGTGCCGATCGGGTGATAGATGCTCTCGGCCTTGGCACGGACGAAGGCCGCAAGGCCGGCGTCGTCGAGGTCGTCGCGGTCCGGGAAGATCGGGGCGCCGCGGTAGCGGTCGAACGAGGGCTGGGCGAGCACGTCGCGCGACAGTCGCGCGCATTCGACCATCATCCGCATGTCGAAGCCGTCGGCGTCGCCGAGATAGTTCGCCTCGATTCGCACCTTGTCGGCGGCACGGTCGCTGACCAGGCTCAGGCGTCCGCGGCTGCGCGGGCGCAGGAAGCAGGCGTGCACGGTGAAACCGTCGCCGGGCAGGCGGTTGCGGCCGTGATCGTCGAGCAGGGCGGGGACGAAGTGAAGCTGGACATCGGCGCGCGCATCCGGCGCCAGCGGCGAACGGACGAAGGCGCCGGCCTCGGCGACATTGCTGCTGCCGACGCCGCTGTGGCCACGCAGGTAGTAGTCGAAGGCGATGCGCAGGTCGCTGACGCGATCGTAGGTGATCGGCTGCGTGCACTGTCGCAGGGTGCAGATGTCGAGGTGGTCCTGCAGATTCTCGCCGACCTGCGCTGCGTCGACGAGCACCTCGATGCCATGCCGGCGCAGCTGCGCGGCCGGACCGATGCCCGACAGCATCAGCGTCTGCGGCGAGTTCAGCGCGCCGCCGCACAGCAGCACCTCGCCCGAGCAGGGTTGGTGGAAGGCGCGGCCGCCGACGTTGTAGGTCACTCCGTTGGCGCGCGGCGTGCCGCCGCGGCCGGGCTCGAAGGTGATCCGGGACACCATCGCGCCGGTCACGATCTCCAGGTTGTCGCGCGGCCTCGCCGGATCCAGATAGGCGACCGCGCTGGAGCAGCGGGCGCCTTGCTTCTGGGTGACCTGGTAGAGGCCGAAGCCTTCCTGGGTCGGGCCGCTGAAGTCGTCGTTGCGCGGGTAGCCGGCCTGCGTTCCGGCCTCGATGAAGGCATGCGAGAGCGGATTGCTGTGGCGCAGCTCGGACACGTGCAGCGGGCCGGCGTCGCCGTGCAGGGCGTCGCCGCCGCGCTGGTTGTGTTCGGCGCGGCGGAAGTAGGGCAGCACGTTGTCCCAGTGCCAGCCGTCGGCGCCGAGCGCCGCCCACTCGTCGTAGTCGCCGGGGACGCCGCGGGTGTAGCACATCGCATTGATCGAGCTGGAACCGCCCAGGACCTTGCCGCGTGGCCACCACAGCGTGCGACCGTCGAGCTGCGGTTCCGGCGCGGTGTAGTAATCCCAGTTCAGGCGCTTGATCCCGACCAGCTTGGCGATGCCGGCCGGCATGTGGATGAAGGGATGGCGGTCGCGCGGTCCGGCTTCCAGCAGCAGCACGCGCACGTCCGGGTCCTCCGACAACCGGTTGGCGAGTACGCAGCCGGCCGAACCGGCACCGATGATGATGTAGTCGTACACAGGCGGACCCACGGAATGACCCTTCGACCGTAAGCAGGCCGATTAGAGCAAATGCTCGTGGCGGGGCGTATTGGAATGCCGACGACGGTGCGCATTCCGGGGCGGCGGCGTCGATACCGGACACGCGAGGCTGATAGCATCGGCCCGCCGCCCGTGCGGTCCGCCCCATCCATGTCAGCAGGCACCCGATGACCGAAGCCGTCCCGTCAGGGCATCGCACACGCAATGACGCGGCGAAGGGCTGGCGCCGTTTCCGCGCGGAGCTGGCGGAGTCGCCGCCGCTGTGGTGGGCGATGCTGTATTTCTTCAGCCTGCTGTGCGGCTACTACGTGCTGCGGCCGATGCGCGATGCGATGGGCGCTTCCGGCGACGCGATGGCGGTGTTCCCGCCCGCCCTGCTGGCCTGGGCGGCCGGCCATGGCATCGACCTGCAGGACTACACCCTGCAGACCCTGTTCACCGGCACCTTCGTGGTCATGGTGCTGCTGCAGCCGATCTACGGCGCCCTGGTGGCGCACTTCCCGCGGCGGGTGTTCCTGCCGGTGGTCTATCTGTTCTTCATCGCCTGCCTGCTGGGCTTCTACTGGATCTTCCATCACACGGTGCCCGGTCGTGGCGGCCTGTTCTTCATCTGGGTCGCGGTGTTCAACATGTTCGCGGTCACCGTGTTCTGGAGCTTCATGGCCGATGTGTTCGACAACGACCATGCCAAGCGCTTCTACGGCTACATCGGCGCCGGCGGCACCCTCGGCGCGCTGGCGGGACCCGCGCTGACCACCGCCCTGGTCGGCCGGCTGGGCGTGGCCAACCTGCTGCTGGTGTCGGCCGGCTTCCTGGCCCTGTGCCTGCTGTGCATCCTGAGGCTGCGACCGTGGGCGATCCGGCGCGAGCGTATGCATCACGACGCCAGTGGCGAGCGCGCGATGGGCGGATCGATCATCGCCGGCCTGCGCCTGGTCTGGTCGCGTCCACTGTTGCGCGCACTGGCGCTGCTGCTGTTCTTCGGTGTCGGTGTCGGCACCCTGCTGTACAACGAGCAGGCGGCGATCGTGAAGGCGTTCTATCCGGATCCGCGCGATGCGACCCGCTACTATTCGCTGATCGACGGCTCGGTGAACGCGCTGACCCTGCTGATCCAGCTGCTGCTGACACGCTGGCTGTTGCGGCGCTACGGGGTGGCCCCGGCGCTGCTGATTCCGGCCTTTGCGATCCTCGCCGGCTACGCCCTGCTGGCGATGTCGCCGCTGCCGCTGCTGGTGGCGGTGACCCAGGTCGCGACCCGCGCCGGCGAGTTCTCGCTGGGCAAGCCCGGTCGCGAGACCCTCTATACCCGGGTCGACCGAGAGTCGCGCTACAAGGCCAAGGCGGTGATCGATACCGTGGTCTATCGGGGTGCCGACCTGACCTTCGTCTGGGTGCACAAGGCGCTGGCCGTGTTCGGCAGCCGGGTGGTGTTCGTGGCCGGCATCGGCGTGGCCGCCGGCCTGGCGATGGCGGCGTGGCGGGTGGTCCGCGCGCAGCGCGGCCTGCCCGAGGACGGGCTGGCCGACGCCGGAGGCAGCGGCGACCGCGACGCCGGATGACCAATGGCCGATGGCCGCGCCCGCCCATGCGGTCACAGTCTGGGACGGAAACGGTACATGGCAGGGAGGTGGGCGATGTCGGTCGGAAGACGTGAAGTGTTGCTGGGAGGGTTGGGCGCCGCGATGGCGATGGCCCTGCCGGGTTGCGGCGCGATGATGCGCGGAGCGGCCGCCGAGGCCGAGGCGGCGCCGCGCGAAGACGCCGGTGGCGGCCTGCGTATCCTGGTGATGGGCGGTACCGGCTTTCTCGGTCCGCATTTCGTCGAGGCGGCACGGGCCCGCGGTCACCGGCTGACCCTGTTCAACCGCGGCAAGACCAACCCCGAACGCTTCAGCGGGGCGGAGTACGCCGACGTCGAGCAGCTCCACGGCGATCGCAAGAGCGATCTGTCGGCGCTCGACGCCGGCCAGCGCTGGGACGTGGTGCTCGACACCTCGGCCTATGTCCCCGCCGATGTGACCCGTTCCACGCGGCTGCTTGCGCCGCGGACCGGCCAGTATCTGGTGGTGTCGACGGTGTCGGTGTATGCGCGCAACGACCTGCCCGGCATGGACGAGGACGGCGCCCTGATCGAGCTGCCGGACCCGACCGTCACCGAGGTCAACGGCGAAACCTACGGCGGGCTCAAGGCCCTGTGCGAGCGCGCGGCCGAGGCTGAGATGCCGGGGCGGACCACGATCGTGCGTCCGGGCCTGATCGTCGGTCCGGGCGATACCACCGACCGTTTCACCTACTGGCCGGCGCGGGCCGACCGCGGCGGCGAGATTCTCGCCCCCGGCCGCCCCGACGGGCCGACCCAGTTCATCGACGTGCGCGACCTGGCCGCATTCCTCCTGCACCTGCTGGAGCAGCGCACGGTCGGCACCTTCAACGCCGACGCTCCGGCCGGTGCGCTGACGATGGGCCGGCTGCTGGAGACCTGCCAGCAGGTCGCGCGGCGGATGAACGTGATGAACTGCATCACCACGCCGTGTCCGCAGCCGCCCGGGGCCAGCTCGACGCTGACCTGGGTGCCGGCCGATTTCCTCGAACGGCACGAGGTCCAGCCCTGGCGCGACATGCCGGCCTGGATCCCGGCCGAAGGCGAGTACGCCGGGTTCGGGCATACCTCCAGCGCACGCGCGCAGGCAGCCGGGCTTGGCTATCGCCCGCTCGAGGACACCGTGCGCGACACCCTCGCCTGGTGGCGCGAGCAGCCCGCCGAGCGGCGCGCCAAGCCGCGTGCCGGACTCGATGCCGCGCGGGAGCGGGAGGTGCTTGCGGCATGGCATCGGGAACGGACTGGATAGCGCGCGCGCCGGCGCGGACATCGGCGGTCGCGCTTGCGATCGCCGCGGCCGCGCTCGCTGCCGCCATGGCGGCGCAGGCCTCGCCACGGGTGGAACGGCGAGTCGGCCATTATCCGATCGACGGCCAGTCGCGCGCCGCCTGGGTGGCGCAGATGCGTGCGAAAGGGCCGGTGGATCCGGTCAGCGGGCGACGCTACAGCGGCTATACGGAATGGCAGGTCACCTGGTCGTGGCAGAGTTGGCCACTCGGGGATGGGCAGTGCCGGATCGCCTACTGGGATGTGGCGGTGGACATCACGATCACCTTGCCGGAATGGCGCGGGCGCGTCGGTGCCGGTTCCATGCTGGTATCGCAATGGGACCGGTTCCTGGCCGACCTGAACGTGCACGAGGCGGTGCACGCGGGCCACGGCGAGCAGGCTGCGGCGGAGATCGAGCGCATGTTCCAGGCGCTGCCGCAACGGCTGCCCTGCAATGGGTCGCGCAGGGACATCGATCGCGCCGCGCGCGAGATCATCGCCGACTTCAGGCGCCGCGACCGCGAGTTCGACCGCCGCACCCGCCACGGCATCCTGCCCTGACCCGGCGGCCGCCGGCTATGCCCTCGCCGGCTTCGGCGACACCCACATCGTGATCCGGGCGCTGAACACCGCCTCGCCGGCGTCGTTGCCGACCTCGACCACGACCGGCAGTTCGTAGCCGGCGTCGGCGGCTTCGATCGGACGCTCCGGCGTCGCCACCGCGTGCATGCGGCCGCGCGCCTTCGCCAGGTAGGCGACGCTCATGCCCTTGGGGATCCAGCGCATGCCGCGCGGCAGGCTGGCATCGAGCATCACCCCGCCGGCCAGCTCGGCCAGGTTGCACAGTGCGATCGCGTGGACGGTGCCGATGTGGTTGTGGACCGCGCGGCGGTCGCGCATCCGCACCTCGCAGCGTCCGGGCTCCAGCACCTGGAACCGCGGGGCGATCGTCGAGAAGTAGGGTGCCTTGAGGCAGACCGCGCGCGAGAACAGCCAGCGCCCCGCGGGCCAGCGGGTCATGCGGCGCCAGGTGGCCAGCAGCGGCGCGACGTATCCGGTATCGCTCATGCATGTCTCCCGCGGATGCGAAGACGGCGGGTTGCCCCGCCGTCTTCCTGGTCCCGTCGTTCGCCGTCAGGCGGCGTCGCGCCGGGCGGCTTCGATGCGGTCGCTGTAGTAGCCCGCCGAGCGCAGCTCCCAGGCCTCGAAGTCGTCGACCGAGATCGCGTCGATGGTCATCTCGCGCAGGGCCTCGAGCTGCTTGCGCTCCTCGGCGGTGATCCAGCCTTCGCGGACCCCCTCGTCGAGCTGGGCGGCGAAGTCCAGCGCCTCGATGTCGCTGTTCTTCAGTGCCTTCAGGAACTTGCGCTCGACCGGTTCGGCCAGCACCACCTGCGGCAGGTAGCTGGCGATGCGACCGGCCGGGTTGTTCGCGCAGGGGGTCAGGAAGATGCCGCGGGCAAGGCGGTCGCGGGCATCGTTGGGCGACATCAGCAGGGCCGCGGTCTTGTGGCCGAGGCGGTCGCTCGGCGCCTGCGCGCGGCGGCCCCACGGGAACACCAGCATCCACAGCAGCCAGCCGACCGGACGGATCGGGAAGTTGCGCAGCGCCGACGACAGCGCGATCTCCATCTTGTGCACGCTGTTGTGGAACGACCAGGCCAGCAGCGGCTGGTCGGACGCCGGGCGGCCCTCGTCCTCGTAGCGCTTGAGCATCGCGCTGGCGATGTACAGGTGGCTGAGCACGTCGCCGAGGCGGCCGGACAGCGATTCCTTGAACTTCAGCTTGCCGCCCAGCAGCAGCATCGAGGTGTCGGCCATCAGCGCCAGCGCCGCCGAGTAGCGGTTGAGCTTGCGGTAGTAGCGGCGGGTGTAGGTATCGCCCGGGGCGCTGCCGATGCGTGCGCCGGTCAGGCCGAACCACCAGCTGCGCACCGCGTTGGAGATCGCGAAGCCGATGTGGCCGAACAGGTTGCGGTCGAACTCGCGCAGGCGCTCGCCCGGATCGGGCAGGGTCGCGGCCTTCATTTCCTTCAGCACCCACGGGTGGCAGAGGATCGCGCCCTGGCCGAAGATCATCAGCGAGCGGGTCATGATGTTCGCGCCTTCCACGGTGATCGCGATCGGCGAGGCCTGCCAGCCGCGGCCGAGGTAGTTCTTCGGTCCGAGGATGATGCCCTTGCCGCCGTGGATGTCCATCGCATCCTTGGCCGCCTCGCGGCCCATCTCGGTGCAGTGGTATTTGGAGATCGTCGACGGCACCGCCGGCAGCTCGCCGCGCGCGACCGCCGCCGCCGAGGCCTCCGACAAGGCGCTGGCGGCGTAGGCGTTGCCGGCGATCCGCGCCAGCGCCTCCTCGACGCCCTCGAAGCGGCCGATCGACAGGCCGAACTGCTTGCGGATGCGGGCGTAGGCGCCGGTCACCACCGCCGCCATCTTGGCGCCGCCGCTGGCGGTCGAGGGCAGGGTGATCGAGCGGCCGATCGACAGGCATTCCACCAGCATCTGCCAGCCCTTGCCGGCATAGGCCTCGCCACCGATCAGCTGGCTCAGCGGGATGAAGACCTCCTTGCCGTGGATCGGGCCGTTCTGGAACGGCGAGTTCAGCGGGAAGTGGCGGCGGCCGATCTCGACCCCGTCGGTGTCGCGCGGCACCAGCGCCAGGGTGATGCCGATGTCGCGCTTGTCGCCGATCAGGCCGTCCGGGTCGTACATGCGGAAGGCCAGACCGATCAGGCTGGCGACCGGCGCCAGGGTGATGTAGCGCTTGTCGAAGGTCAGTTTCACGCCGACCACGCGGGCGCCGTTCCAGTCGCCCATGCAGACGATGCCGTAGTCGGGGATCGAGGTCGCGTCCGAGCCGGCCCAGGGGCCGGTCAGGCCGAAGCAGGGCACCTCGCGGCCGTCGGCCAGGCGCGGCAGGTAATAGTCCTTCTGCTCCTGGGTGCCGTAGTGCATCAGCAGCTCGGCCGGGCCCAGCGAGTTGGGCACGCCCACCGTCGAGCTGACCACGCTGGACACCGCGGCCAGCTTCTGGATCACCTTGTGGTTGGCCAGCGCGGTGAAGCCCAGGCCGCCGTATTCCTTCGGCACGATCATGCCGAAGAACTTGTTCTTCTTGATGAAGTCCCACAGTTCCGGCGGCAGGTCGGCGCGGACGTGGGTGATCTCCCAGTCGTTGACCATCGCGCACAGTTCCTCGACCGGGCCGTCGAGGAAGGCCTGCTCGTCCTCGCGCAGGGTCGGCTTGGGCTGGCTCAGCAGCGCGTTCCAGTCGGGCTTGCCGGAGAACAGTTCGCCCTCGAAGCCGACCGTGCCGGCCTCCAGCGCGACCCGCTCGGTCTCCGACAGCGGCGGCAGGATCCTGGTGTAGAACTTCAGCAACGGCGCGGTGATCAGCGGCAGGCGGATCGCCGGAAGCAGCAGCGGGATCGCGGCCAATGCCAGCAGCGCGCCGGCGACGATGCTGGCGACCGTGCTGGCGCCCAGCAGCCAGGCGGCGACCAGGGCGGTCGCGCCGATCGCGACCCATACCGCCAGCCGCAGCCGGTGATAGGCCGCTGCCAGACTGACGACCAGCAGGACAAGGAAGGGGATCGCGATGCTCATGGCGACACTCCGGAAAACGTGTGCGACAACGACGGAAGGACGGACCGCGCGCTTCCTGTCGGGACGGCCGGAAGGCCGTTTCCGGCCATCCTGCCGGTTTCGCTGCGAAGGTACGGTGACCTGGCAGGAACGACGCCGGCTGCATCAGGCCAGGCATGCCGGATGCGGACGCTGGAGTCGCGCGGTGTTAACATACGCTTGAGTATGGTTTGCGTCTCCGGCGCCTGTCAAGGCGCCTGTCAACGCGCCTGTCAACCAGCGCCGCTTGTCCGCATACTGTCCCCCACCCATCCGTATGGTTACACTTGTCACCATGACCGCCACCCGGATCGATCCCGTCCCATCGAAGCCCGAGCGGAGTGGGCGCCTGAGCGCCGACGACTGGGCCCAGGCCGCGCTCGACCTGATCGCCGAGCAGGGCGTGGCCGCGGTCGCGGTCGAGCCGCTCGCGCGCCGCCTCGGCGTGACCAAGGGCAGCTTCTACTGGCATTTCCCCTCGCGCGATGCGCTGCTGGTCGCGGCGCTGGAGCGCTGGGAGAAGTTCGAACAGGAAGAAGTGTTCGGCCAGCTCGAGCCGATCCCCGACCCGCGCCAGCGCCTGCGCGCGCTGTTCAGCGTGGTCGCGCACGAGGTCAAATCGCACATCGTCTATTCCGAGCTGCTCAAGGCGCTGGACCACCCGGCCGTGCAGCCGGTGATCGGCCGTGTGTCCGACCGTCGCCTGGAGTACCTGACCGCGTCGTTCCGCCAGGTCGGGCTCAGTCGCACCGATGCGCGATACCGCGCGCAACTGCTGTACGCCGCCTATGTCGGATTCCTGCAGCTGAACCTGCAGCTGCACCAGACCCGGATGCAGCACGAGGAGTTCGAGGCCTACGTCGAACACATGATGGACACGTTGATTCCCTCGGCCTGATTGTTGCGACCGGTTTCCGCGGCCCGATCGCCCCGCGCATCGTCGCCGTTCGTCCGCGTGACCGTCCAGGCCGGCCGCATCGCCTTTTCCAATCCGTCTCACCCAGATGTACGTCCCGGAGCAATGCCGTGAATGCCCTTTCCTCTGACGCGTCGAAATCCGCCATCCACCCGTCCGCTGAAGGCAGCTCGCTGGCCGCGCTGAACCAATGGGTGGCCGAGGTCGCCGCGCTGACCCGCCCCGATGCGATCCACTGGTGCGACGGCAGCGACGAGGAGAGCGAGGCGCTGATCGCGCAGATGCAGGCCGACGGCACCCTGCTGCCGCTGAACGCGGAGACCAACCCCGGTAGCTGGCTGCACCGCTCGCATCCCGACGACGTCGCCCGCGTCGAGCACCTGACCTTCGTCTGCACCCGCGAGCAGGCCGATGCCGGTCCGAACAATCACTGGATGGCCCCGGACGAGGCGCACGCCAAGGTCGATGCGCTGTTCGACGGTTGCATGCGCGGCCGCACCCTGTACGTGATCCCGTACTGCATGGGCCCGATCGACTCGCCGCTGTCGCGTTGCGGCGTGGAGATCACCGACAGTCCCTACGTGGTCGCCAACATGCGGCTGATGACCCGGATGGGCGCCGATGCGCTGGCCCGCATCGAGCGCGAGGGGGCGTTCGTCAAGGGACTGCACTCGATCGGCGAACTCGACCCCGAGCGTCGCTTCATCATGCACTTCCCCGAGGAGCTGACGATCAAGTCGTACGGTTCCGGCTACGGCGGCAACGCGCTGCTGGGCAAGAAGTGCCATGCGCTGCGCATCGCCTCCTTCCAGGCCCGCAACGAGGGTTGGCTGGCCGAGCACATGCTGATCGTCGGCATCGAGAATCCGCAGGGCGAGACCCATTACGTCGCCGCCGCGTTTCCGTCGGCCTGCGGCAAGACCAACCTGGCGATGCTGATCCCGCCGGAAGGCTACCGCCGCGACGGCTGGAAGGTGTGGACGGTCGGCGACGACATCTGCTGGATGCGCCCGGGTGCCGACGGCCGTCTCTACGCGATCAATCCGGAAGCCGGCTACTTCGGCGTCGCGCCGGGCACCTCGGCGAAGTCCAACCCGAACGCGCTGGACACCATCCGAAAGAACACCATCTTCACCAATGTCGGCCTGACCGCCGACGAGCAGCCGTGGTGGGAGGGCCTGGACAACGGCCAGCAGCCGGCCACCGACTGGCGCGGCAACGCCTACGATCCGGACCAGGGACCGGCCGCGCATCCGAACGCGCGTTTCACCGTCAGCGCGAAGCAGTGCCCGAGCTGGTCGCCGATGGCCGAGGACCCGCAGGGCGTGCCGATCAGTGCGATCGTGTTCGGCGGGCGCCGCGCCTCGCTGGTGCCGCTGGTGTTCGAGGCCCGCGACTGGACCCACGGTGTGCTGGTCGGCGCCGCGATGGGCTCGGAAACCACCGCCGCCGCCACTGGCGCGGTCGGGGTGATGCGCCGCGACCCGATGGCGATGAAGCCGTTCTGCGGCTACAACTTCGCCGACTACTTCGGCCACTGGCTGTCGTTCGACAAGACCGGCGCGAAGCTGCCGAAGGTCTTCCACGTCAACTGGTTCCGCAAGGGCGACGACGGCAAGTTCCTGTGGCCGGGCTTCGGCGACAACCTGCGGGTGCTGGAGTGGATGATCGGCCGCGTCAAGGGCGAGGCCGGCGGCGTCGAGACGCCGATCGGCCATCTGCCGACCGCCGACGCGCTCAACCTCGACGGGGTCACCCTGTCCGAGGAAGCGAAGGCCAAGCTGTTCGGCTTCGAGCGGACCGGCTGGAAGGCCGAGTTCGACAGCATCGGCGAGTACCTGGATGGCTACGGTCCGCGCATGCCGCAGGCGTTGAGGGACGAGCAGCAGCGTATCGCCGGCCTGCTGGCCGACTGAATGCGGGGGGCGGCGCGCCGGGGCGGGGCGGACATCCGGTCCGTCGGGCGATGACGGCGGCCGTTCCCGGCGACGCGCCATGACGGCGGCCGCGCCCATCGACGTCAACGGCTACGGTCTGCGTCCGGAGCACGCTCCAGGCTGGCAGGCGGCGGCCGCGCTGGCCCGTCGCGGCGACATGGTCGCGGCGGCCGAGGCGATGCTGGCGATCGCCGCGGCGCAACCGGAGTTCCTGCCGGCGCGGGTGCAGGCGGCCTGGTTCCTGCTCACTGCTGGCCGCTACCGGCGGGCCGCGGCGCTGGCGCGGGAATCGGCCAGGCAGCGGCCGCGCTCGTTCGAGGTCGGCCTGCACCTGGTGCGCCTGCTGCGCCGTTTCGAGGCGCATGCGCTGATCCAGTCACTGGTCGGACAGTTGGAGGTGTCGGCATGCGACGACGCCTCGCTGCTGCTGCAACTGGCGGCCGAGCTGGGTCCGGTCGGTCTGTACGACGAGGTCGAGGCGGTGCTGGCACGGGCCGCGGCGATCGCGCCCGCCGCGCCGCAGATCGATGCCCTGCGCGGCACCCTGGACATGACGGCGGGACGCCACGAGGCCGCACAGACCGCGCTGCGGGGAGCGATTGCCCGTTCGCGCACCGAACTGCCGCATGCGCGCTGGCTGCTGACCCTGCAGCCACGGCCGGAGACGCTGGACGCCGATATCGATGGGATCCGCGCGGCGCTGGGCCGGGTCCGTCCGGGCAGCGAGGACGAGGCCTATCTGCAACACGGCCTGCACAATCTGTTGCATGCGGCGAAGGACATCGAGGGCGCATGGCGCGCGCTGGAGCGCGGCTGTGCGGTCAAGCGCGCGCTGGAACCCTACGACCGCGACCGTAGCGCGCGCCTGTTCGAGGCGTTGACCGCGCTGCCCGCGGCCGCCGGTCCCACCGCGCCGGTCGGCGACGACGGCACGCCGCGACTGATCTTCATCGTCGGCATGTACCGTTCCGGCACCAGCGTGGTCGAACGCGTGCTCGGCGGGCACCCGCAGGTCGCCGACGGAGGCGAGAGCTATGTGTTCCCGGCCACTCTGCGCGAGGTCGCCGACTGCAATCGGCCGGCGCTGTTGGACGTGGAACTGGTCGAGCGACTGGCCGGGCGCGACCTGGGCGAGGCGGGGCGGTCATTCCGCGCGCATGCGCGCTGGCGTGCCGGCGACCGCGGCGTGTTCACCGAGAAGCTGCCGTCGAACTTCCTCAATATCGGCTTCATCCTGCAGGCGCTGCCGGACGCGCGGATCGTGCACATGTGCCGCGACCCGCTCGACACCTGCTTCTCCAATCTGCGCACCTACTTCGGTCACGACGCGCCGTATGCCTGCGACCAGTCCGATCTGGCCGACTACTACCGGCGCTACCGCGCGCTGATGGCGCACTGGCACCAGCGCCATCCCGGGCGCATCCTCGATGTCGATTACCAGGCCTTCGCCGACGCGCCGGCGGAGCAGGCGGCGCGGCTGATGGCGTTCTGCGGACTCGACTTCGAGCCGGGAATGCTCGACGTGGGCCGCGAGGGCGGGCACACCGCCACCGCCAGCATCGGCAGCGTGCGCCAGGGCATCCAGCGCAACCGCGGCGGCGCCTGGCGCGCGTATCGCGAGCATCTGGGACCGTTGATCGAGGGCCTGGGGGCGCTGGCTGGGCCGGACTCGCCGGTCGCCTGAACGGCGGCGATTGACGCGCTGTCGCGGCCTCAGCCGTTCTTCATCCCGAACCAGCAGTTGAACGCGATCGTGATCCGTTCGTCGCGGCCGTAGAACGGCAGCACTTCGTGCTGCACCCAGGACGGGAACAGGACCAGCTGCCCGGCCTTGAAGCGGATGCTCCAGGTGCCGTGATGGTAGGGCGGCCGCAGCCGCGAGTTGCCGGCGTCGGTGAAGTAGGAGCTGTAGTGGTGCGGGCTGTGGAAACGCAGGATGCCCGATTCGGGCCGGTCCTCGGGGGTTTCGCCCGGATCGACGCAGTAGACCCCGGACCACGAGGCCATCGGATGGGTATGCATGATCGTGAAGCCGCCGTGGCGGGTCACGTGGAACCAGGTGTGCGAGAAGATCTGCACCTGCTGCATCTGCTCGGCGCTGTACTGGTTGAGGTCCTGGACCAGACGGCCGAGCGCGGTCCAGCAGAACAGCCGCAGTTGCTGGATGCACGGGTCGGGCCAGGCGAACAGGTTGAAGTCGCTCTCGAACACGCCCGGATGCTGCCGCAGCGACGGGTTCGGGTTGGCATAGCGCTCGCCCTCGGCCTCGCGCGCCAGCAACAGCGATTTGATCTGGGCGTTGAGCCGCTCCGCATCCGGATGCGTGTCCTGGGCCATCGGCACGGCGAACATCGGGCTGATCTCAAGGGTCATGGCGCGGGCTCCGGACGGCGGCGCAGGAGCGCCGATGACGACGTCAGACAGAACTACGGCCCCTTTCGGGGCCGTAGCAAGGTAACGCAGGATCGGGTCGATCAGAACTTCTGGGTGTAGCGCATGTAGAAGAAGCGACCCGGGATTTCGTACTGCGGATCGAAGCTGTTCGCGAACGTGGTCGCCGAGAACGGCGGATCCTTGTCGAAGACGTTGTTCACGCCGATCGCGATCTTCGCGTTCCACGGAGCGCTCCAGTAAGCGCTCAGATCGTGGTAGGTCACGCTCGGGATGTGGTTCTCCGCGCGCGGGCCAAGCGCCGTGCGACGGGTCGGATCCGAGCAGATGATCGGGATCTGCGACGCGGAAACGACGCCGGTGCACAGCTCGTCCTGACCGGAGTAGTAGCGTGCGTTCCAGGTCGCACCCCAATCGCCCATCTCCCAGCGTGCCGCCAGGTTGGAGCGGATGCGCCAGTTGTTGTTGCGATCGGTGTACTCGCCGACCTGGTTGCCGCCCTCGCCGACCAGCGGGTCGTCCGTCACCACGCCGTCGCCGTCAAGATCCTGCTCGAAGCTGGCCATGTAGGTGGTGTCCCAGACGAACGAGAACTTGCCCCACGCGGTTTCCGGCAGGCGGTAGCCGACGGTCATGTCGTAGCCTTCGACATCGACGCTGCCGATGTTCAGGCCGGCCGACAGCAGGTCGGTGATGAAGCCGCCGCCACCACGGGTGACCAGGCTGCAGGCCTGGGCATTGCCCTCACGGTAGCAGTCGTTGAGGATCTGCTGGCCCGAGAAGCCGCTGATGGTGTCGCTCAGCTCGATCTTCCACCAGTCCAGCGAGATGTCGAAGCCTTCCAGCCAGCTCGGGTTGTAGACGAAGCCGAAGGTGTAGTTCTCCGCCTTCTCCGGCAGCAGGTTCGGATTGCCGCCGACGCTGATGCGGATCTGGGTGTTGATCTGGCCATAGCCACCGGCCGGCACGCCCGCGGCGGTACAACGGGCCTGGGCAGCGGGGCTCAGACCACCGAAGTTGGCCGAGTTACACGGATCGTCGATGTTCGGGAAGCTGTCGCCCACACCGGTGAACAGCTCGCTGATCGACGGCGCGCGGAAGCCCTCGGCGTAGTTGCCGCGGATCAGCAGGTCGTCGATCGGCTTCCAGCGGAAACCGAACTTGCTGTTCAGGGTGTCGCCGAAGTTGCTGTAGTCCGAGTAGCGGGTGGCGATGCTGAAGTCCAGCAGGCGCGCGCCCGGGACGTCGCTCAGCACCGGGATCGCCAGCTCGAGGTAGGCCTCGTCGAGCTTGTAGCTGCCCTGGGTGGCGGTACGCGAGTTGCCGGTGGTGTCGCCGGCGTTGATCAGCGCGTCCGGACGGTCGAAGCCCGACTCTTCGCGGTGCTCCAGGCCGAACGAGAAGGCCAGCGGGCCGCCCGGCAGGTCGAACAGGTCGCCGCCGATGCTGGCGTAGTAGCTCTTCTGCTTGTACTGGAACTGATCGTGCGCCTCGAAGGTGAGGTACTGCAGCATTTCCGGGGTCAGCGAACCGGCGCCGCCCAGGAAGTTGGCCGGCACGCAGCCATTGATCACGGTCGACGCGTCGCCCGGGGTGGTGACGCAGATCGGGTTGCCGCTGCCGTCGATCATCGACGGGCCAAGCGCGTTGCGGATGGCGGTGTAGGTCAGCAGGCCGTTGGTGGAGTTGTTCGCACGGTTCTCACCGTAGAACATGCCCGCTTCCCAGTCGTACGGCTTGTCGGCGATATCGAAGGTGCCTTCGAACGCGCCGTTGAAGGCGAAGGTGTCGATGTTCTGCTTGAACGAACGACCGCCGGTCTCGACCGCGCGACGCTGGATCCAGTTGATGTCCTGGCCGTACGGGTTGTAGATGCTGTCCTGGCTGATGACGATGTCGGCCGCCTGCGGCGCACCCGGGAAGCCGACGACCACCGGCATGGCGGCCAGCAGCTGCTCGGACTTGCGCTGGTTGTAGGTGACCGTGGTCTTGAAGCGCAGGTTGTCGCTGATGTCCAGCGAGCCGTTGGCGAAGACCGAGATGCGCTCCTGCGGGGTCAGCAGGTAGTTCAGCGGCGCGAAGTTGAAGTTGTCCGAGGTGCCGGCCCACGGCGTGTAGCCGTTCGGGCTGCTCGGATCGACCTTCCACAGGCCATAGCTGCCATCGGGCTGCGCGCATGCGAAGGTGGTCATGTCGAGGATGCAGTAACGGCCATCCGGGGTGGTCGAGCTGCCGCCGAAGCCCGGGCTGGAGCCGAACACCGGCACCGCCGAGATCTCGCGGTCGCCGGCCCAGACCGGCTCCTGCTTGACGTAACCGACACCCAGCATGGCCGACCAGCGGTCGCCGACGCTGCCGATGGTGAAGTCGTAGGCCTGGGTCTCGCCGTCGCCCTTGTCGAACTGGCCGAGGTAGGCGTTGGCTTCGGCGCCGTCGAAGTTCTGGCGCAGGATCACGTTGACCACGCCGGCGATGGCGTCGGAGCCGTAGATCGAGGACGCGCCGTCCTTCAGGACTTCGATGCGCTCGACCGCGGCGGTCGGGATGGTGTTCAGGTCGACCGCGCCGCCGAGGCCGGTACCGCCCACCCAGCGACGGCCATTGACCAGCACCAGGGTGCGGTTGGAGCCGAGGTTGCGCAGGCTGACGCGGGTTTCGCCGTTACCACCGTTGTTCATGGTGGTGTTGAGGGTCGAACCGTTGGCGCTGATGTTCTGGATCACATCGCCGACCGAGGTCAGACCCTGGGCTGCGATGTCCTCGCGCGACAGCGAGAAGATCGGCTGCGAGGTCTCGATGTCGGTGCGCTTGATTCGCGAACCGGTCACCTCGATGCGGTCGAGGGTGGTGGCTTCCTGGTCGCCTTCCTGGGCGAAGGCAACGCCCGTTCCGGCGGCGGCAGTGGCGCCCACGGCGAGCGCGAAGGTAATCGCGTCGCGGAGCTGGGTGGTCTTAAGGGTCATCTCTCTCTCCAAGTCAGTCTTGGTTTCCCATGGGAACCTGCCGGTGAAGTCAAGAAAGACGCCAAAACCGGCAAGGTCGGCCGATAGTAGCCCCCTTCGCCAAAAAATTAAAGTGTCGTTAACGAACAAAAAAAGCCGCCCTGTTTGGGGCGGCTTTCTCTTTTTGAATCAGCTGTTTAGATCGAAAAAGTCGTTCGGAACGCGTGAAGATGGCGCCTAGAGGTCCTGTTCATAGCGGACATAGGGCACGGTTCCTTCCTTGTCGCCGGCATCCGGAGCGAACGGATTCTTGCCGCGGGTGACGACATTCTCGGCGCCGACGCTGAGCTGGCCGCTCCAGGGGGTGCGCCAGGTGATGCCCACGCCCAGGCCCTCCCAGTGGCCGGGCTGGCCGGGCACGTCGACCACGCGGCCGACGATGTTGGCGCCGAAATTGCCGACCTCGGCGCCCAGGGTCAGGCTGGTGGTGTTCCAGCGCTCGCTGAAGCCGGCCGGCAGGTCGGCGGCCGGAATCAGGCGCGCGCGCGCCCAGGTGCCGCCGATGGAGACGGTCGCCTCGCGGCCGATGTTCTTCTCGCCGTACAGGGTCAGCGTGTTCTGGTCGAAGCGGCTGTTGCGGCCGTTCGGGCTCATCCACCCGGGCAGGGTGTCGCGGCCTTCGCCGACCAGCACGCCGACGCGGCCGGCATCGTTGCCGACCGAAACCCCGGCATTGACCTCGCGGCTGCCGCCGCGGTTGTCCTGGTCCAGGGCCGCCAGCAGGCAGTGGTTGGCGAGATTGCCGATCGCCGAGGCGAGACCGGTCTTGCGGTTGCAGACCAGGCCGAGGGTATTGCCGGAAGACAGCCCGAAGCTGGTATCCAGGGTGTTGTTGGCGCCAAAGCGCCAGCGGGTGCCGGCCAGCTGGGTGCCGGTGGGCTCCAGCAGCAGCACCGCCTCGAGCTTGCCGCTGGCGTTGTTCCAGACCGGCAGCACGGTGGAATCGGACGGGGCCGCCGCGGGCGCGGTGCTCTGTGCATGCGCAGCCGTCGCCGTGCCCAGGGCGAGCAGCAGGGTCAGCGGCAATTGGAGCAGTCGCGTGCGCATTGGTCCTTACTTCGACCGGCGCGATGGCCGGTCAGTTCCCCTTTCCAGAGGGCTTGACTATAGGTCTTTAATGTTCATTTAACAATCGTCGCGGGCCGCCTTTGGTCGGCGACGGTCACAAATCGACCCATTCAGTCAGTCATCGGGAATTTCGTCTCATTGCGGCCTTGAGGGGCCTTCCAGTTCGACCGCATGGGCCTTGAACAGTTCCCCGATCCTGGCCTGGTCGAACCGGTATTCCCGCCCACAGAACTCACAACGGACATGGGCCTGGCCATCGGCCGCGTCGGCGGCGGCGCGGGCTTCTTCCTCGCCCAGCGAGACCAGCATCGCGGCGACCCGGTCCTCGGAGCAGGAGCAGGCGAATGTCAGCGGCTTGCCGGCGACCTGCTCGACGCCATCCTCGTGGAACAGCCGGTTCAGCAGTTCGCCGGCGGGCAGCGCCAGCAGTTCGTCGCTGCCGAGGGTGTCGAACAGCGCGCCGACGCGGTGCCAGCCGTCCTCGTCGCCTTCGTCGCCGGGAAGCTTCTGCAGCATCAGTCCGGCCGCATGGCGTTCGCCGGCGGCCAGCAACAGGCGCGTGGGCAGCTGCTCGGACTGGACGAAATAGCCTTCGAAGGCATCGGCGAGGTTGTCGGCGTCGAGCGCGACCATGCCCTGGTAGCGCACCGGCTCGCGGCTGCCGACGGCGGGATTCTCGATCGTGATCGCGAGCAGGGTGTCGTCGCCGAGCTGGCGCAGGTCCCGCGACGGGGTGGCGCCGTCCTCCAGGCGCGCGATCCCGCGCAGGGTGCCGGCCGCCGTGCACTCGGCGAACAGGGTGCGCAGCGTGCCGCTGCTGCGCAACTGGATCGAGAGCCGGCCGTCGACCTTGGTGTGGCCGGTGAACAGCGCCGCGGCGGTGCAGGCTTCGCCGAGCAGCTCGGCGGCGGCCTCCGGATAGTCGCCATGTCCACGGATCTGCCGCCAGCTGGCGTCGAGGCGGACGTGCACGCCGCGCACGCCGGCGCGGCCGATCAGGAAGCGGGTGAGCTGGTCGTGGCCGTTGTCGTCGGATGGGCTCATCGGTCGGGAGTCGGAAAAGTCGGAACGGGGCGGGTGTGCGACCCGGCGCCCGATGCGGATAATGCGGGCATCGGGCGGATCGCAACGTGGTGTCGCATGAGAATGAGGGCGGGGTGAGGCGGTCACAAGAGCGCGCGACGGGCATGCGGCCCCGGCGCCGGTTGCGCCGCCTGCTGCGCTGGGTGCTGGCCCTGCCGTTGTTGGCGCTGCTGGCCAGCGTGTTGCAGGTGGGCCTGTTGCGCTTCGTCGACCCGCCGTTCTCGGCATTCATGATGGCCCGCCAGTTCGAGGCCTGGGGCGCGGGCGACGGGACGTTCCGCATCGCCTACGACTGGCGCGACCTGGACCAGGTGTCGGCGCAGTTGCCGCTGGCGGTGATCGCCTCCGAGGACCAGCGCTTTCTCCAGCACCGCGGGTTCGACCTGAAGGCGATCGAAAAGGCGATCCAGAGCAACGAGCGCGGCGGCCGGGTGCGCGGCGGCAGCACGATCAGCCAGCAGACCGCGAAGAACCTGTTCCTGTGGAGCAGCCGCAGCTGGCTGCGCAAGGGCATCGAGGCCTGGTACACGGTGCTGATCGAGACGATGTGGCCCAAGCACCGGATCATCGAGGTCTACGTGAACGTGGCCGAGTTCGGCGACGGCGTGTACGGAGCGCAGGCCGCGGCCAGGACCTATTTCGGCGTCGACGCCTCGCAGCTGGGGCCGGCCCAGGCGGCACGACTGGCGGCGGTGCTGCCCAGCCCGCGTCGCTACAGCGCGGCCCGGCCCGGGCCCTACGTGCAGCGACGCACCCACGCGATCCAGCGCCAGATGCGCAATCTCGGCGGCACCGCCTATCTGGACGGGCTCGAGGACTGACGCCGGCCCCGGCCGGGGCCACAGGGTCGGCGGACGGGTGCCGGCCGAGCGGGGCGAACCGCTACCATGACCGGATGAACCCGGACTCATCCCCCGACGGCCCCCCCGGCAACGCGCCCCGCGACCTGCTGACCGTGGTGGTGGCCGCCTTCAACGAGGCCGACAGCCTGCCGCTGCTGCATCCGCGGGTGGCGGCCGTGCTCGACGCGCTGGCCGCCGACGGCGTCGGCGGTCGCGTGCTGTACGTCGACGACGGCAGCCGCGACGGCACCTGGGAGGTGCTGCAGGCGTTGGCGGCCGGCGATCCGCGGGTGGCGCTGCTGCGACTGTCGCGCAATTTCGGCAAGGAAGCGGCGCTGACCGCGGGCCTGGACCGGATCGAGACCGGTGCCGCGCTGATCCTCGACGCCGACGGGCAGGACCCGCCGGAGCTGATACCGCAGTTCGTCGCCAAATGGCGCGAGGGCTTCGACGACGTCCACGGCACCCGCATCGAGCGCGATGGCGAAGGCTGGATCAAGCGGGCGACCGCGCACGCCTTCTATCGGGTGATCGGGCGGCTGTCGAAGACCCCGATCCCGCGCGATACCGGCGACTTCCGGCTGTTGTCGCCGCGCGCGCTGGCGGCGCTGCGGCAGCTGCGCGAGCGCCATCGCTTCATGAAGGGGTTGTTCGGCTGGGTCGGTTTCAACCGGGTCTCGGTGCCCTACCAGCGCGACGCGCGCGTGGCCGGCCGCAGCAAGTTCAACCTGTGGCGGCTGTGGAACTTCGCGCTGGAGGGCATCACCAGCTTCTCGACCGCGCCGTTGCGGCTGGCGACCTATCTGGGCCTGCTGACGGCGGCGGTGGCGTTCGCCTACGGCGTCTTGATCATCGTCAAGGCGCTGGTGTGGAGCGATCCGGTGGCCGGCTGGCCGACGATGATGGCGGTGATCCTGTTCCTCGGCGGCGTGCAACTGATCGCGCTTGGCCTGATCGGCGAATACCTCGGCCGGTTGTACGAGGAGGTCAAACAGCGGCCGCTGTACCTGGTCGAGTCCTGGCGGCCGGCGAGCGGGGCCGCGGATGCCGTGGTCGCGCCGGTCGTGGCGGATCGCGTCGGTATCGACTGAGCGGACCGCGCCCGGTCCCGCGGGCGTTGCGTATTCACATGCGCGCGAACGCGGCCGGAGTATGCTCCTCGCAGGCCCCGGCTGGAGGAGTGTGCAGATGCGTACGGTTCGGCAGCTGCTCGAGGCGAAATCCCCAGACATCCATTCGGTCCGTCCAGACGCGCCGGTGATCGACGCGATCCGCCTGATGGCCGAGAAGGGCATCGGCGCGGTCCTGGTGATGGACGGGGCGCGTCTGGCGGGCATCGTCTCCGAGCGCGACTACGCGCGCAAGGTGGTCCTGCAGGGGCGGGCGTCCGCGGATACGCCGGTCAGCGCGATCATGACCGCCGAGCTGATCACCGTCGATCTCGACGACACCGTCGACCGCTGCATGATGACCGTCACCGACCGCCGCATCCGCCACCTGCCGGTGGTGCGCGACGGCCATGTCGAGGGCGTGGTCTCGATCGGCGACCTGGTCAAGGCGGTGATCGAGGATCAGCAGCTGGAACTGGATCAGCTGCAGCGCTACATCGCCAGTTGAGGCGGCGCGGCGCGCGCGTTCATTCATTCGATGGCCGCAGGCGCGGCGTGAGCCGCGATTCCCGGACTGCGCCCGGGAATTCCAGGAGCTTGCTGTGCGAACCTCGGGCCCGCAGTCGCCCCTCCCCCTATACGCGCCTGTGGCGCCGGGGGCTGGGCTCATGGGGCAGATGCGCCCTTCGTAGGAGCGGCGTGAGCCGCGATTCCCGGGCTGCGTCCGGGAATCCCCAAAATTTGCTTCGCAAACCTTGAGCCCCGCCGTTGCGCTGCCAGCCCCCATTCGCATCCGCGATGCGAATCGCCCCCTGACTCAGGGGGTTGGGTGCATGCCGTGCCGCGCCTACGGTCGCTCCGGCGAGGAGCGCTCCTGGAGCGCCTGCGGGTCAGTGGTTCGGGGCCAGCACCTGCGCGGTCACCGCGACGAAGTGGCAGACGCTGCCGGCGACCACGAACAGGTGCCAGATCGCGTGCGAATAGCGCAGGCCCGGGCGGTGGTAGAACACCGTGCCCAGGGTGTAGCAGACGCCGCCGGCCAGCAGCCAGCCGAAGGTCCAGTCGTCCAGGGCGACCAGCAGCGGCTTGATCGCGACGATCACCAGCCAGCCCATCGCGACGTAGATCGCGGTCGACAACAGCTTGAAGCGCCCGGTGAACAGCAGCTTGAAGACGACCCCGGCCAGGGCCAGGCTCCAGATCGCGATGAACAGGCCCCAGCCCCATGGACCGCGCAATCCGATCAGGGTGAACGGGGTGTAGGTGCCGGCGATCAGCAGGTAGATCGCGCAGTGGTCGACGACCTTCAGCCGGGCCTTGGCGGCCGGATGCGGGATCGCGTGGTACAGGGTCGAGGCGAGGTAGAGCAATAGCAGGCAGATGCCGAACACGATCGCGCCGGCCAGTTGCCAGCCATCGCTGTAGACCGCGGCCAGGGTGATCAGCACCGATCCTCCGGCCAGCGCGGCGACCGCGCCCAGTCCGTGGGTCAGTGCATTGGCCAGCTCCTCGCGGAAGTGGTGCGGGTGCGTGGCGGTGGAGGGGATCGCTGGGTGGGGGGCGTCCATGCCTGCATCCTACCGTGCGCCGGCGGATGGCGGTGCAACCCTCTATGATGGCGGCCCGCGCGGGGGTGACGGTCGCATTCCCGGAGCCCACCCCGTCCCAGTCCAGTCGCATCGTCCGATGATCGTTTCCCATCAGCACCGCTTCGTGTTCGCCGCGATCCCCAAGACCGGCACCCATTCCGTGCGCGAGGTCCTGCGCGAGCGGATGGGGCCGGGGGACCTGGAGCAGGTCGGCCTGTTCGTCAACAAGCGCTTCCCGTTTCCGGAGCTGGCGGCGATTCCGCACGGCCACATCGGCCTGTCGCAGATCCGGCCGCATATCGGCGAGCAGGCGTTCGCGGACTATTTCAAGTTCGCGTTCGTGCGCAATCCGTTCGACCGTTTCGTCTCCTACTGCGCGTTCATGACCCGCGCCGGCGGCGAGTTCCAGCGCGAACCGCAGGCGGTGATGCGGCACGTGCTGTTCCGGCTGCGGCCGATGCACCATGTGTTGTTCCAGCCGCAATACAGCTTCCTGATCGGCGAGGACGGCGGGCTGCTCGCCGACCGGGTCGGCCGGGTCGAGGACATGCAGGCCTCGTTCGACGGGATCTGCGAACGCATCGGCATCGCGTCGGCGCCGTTGGGGCAGGTCAACAGCTCGCAGCGCGGCAGCTACCGGGACTACTATGACCAGGCCCTGATCGACGGCGTGTCGGAGCTGTACCGGCGCGACCTCGAACTGTTCGACTACGCGTTCTGACCCGCGATCCGGAGTACTTGCAGTGAATGCCCAGGCTCCGCCCAGCGTCCATCCCAATCCGCGCAAGACGGGCTCGATCCGGCGCCTGGGCCAGGTCGATATCGCCGCGCTGCGCGAGGCGGTGCTGGCGATCCCCGAGGCGGTCTGGGACGCGGAGAACGCCGGCAAACCGAACCGCTTCGACGCGCTCGACAGCACCCGCCACATCGTGTTCCGCTTCGTCGACGGCTTCCGCGACTGGCGCGGTTCGCACGACCGCCCGCTGTGGGCGGACTGGCGCCACCTGCTGGAACCGGTGCTGGCGCAGGCGGTCGCGCCCTACGGCTATGCCCGCGCCGACTTCCCGCGGGTGATGCTGGCGCGGATGGCGCCCGGCGGGGTGATCAAGCCGCACCGCGACGCCAACCCGGCGGCGAAGTGGCCGCACAAGATCCACGTGCCGCTGCTGACCCACGAGCGGGTGGTGTTCTACGTCGACGGTATCGGCTACCACTTCGCCGAGGGCGAGGCGGTCGAGGTCAACAACATGGGCGTGCATGCGGTGCAGAACGCCGGCGACGGCGACCGCATCCACCTGATCTTCGAGTACTACGACCTCGACCAGCCCGATCCCGACTGGGTCCACCTGATCGAATCGCCGGGCGCCTGAGGCCCGGCGATCCGGGGGCTCAGTCCACCGCGACCGCGTGGGCGTGCTCGCGGGTGGCGAGGAACCCGACTTCCGGCGCGCGCTCCTGCGCCAGCTGCAGGTTGACCCGGGTCGGGGCCAGGTAGACCAGCTCGCCGGCGGCGTCGAGCGAGAGGTTCATCGCGTTCTTGTCGCGGAACTGCTCCAGGGTCTTCTCGTCGTCGCAGCGGATCCAGCGCGCGGTGGCGACATTGACCGGCTCGAAGGTGGCCTCGACGCCGTACTCGTCCTTCAGCCGGTAGGCGACCACGTCGAACTGCAGCACGCCGACCGCGCCGAGGATCAGGTCGTTGCTCATCAGCGGCTTGAAGAACTGGGTCGCGCCCTCCTCCGACAGCTGCGCCAGCCCTTTCTGCAGCTGCTTGAGCTTGAGCGGGTCGCGCAGGCGCGCGCGGCGGAACAGTTCCGGGGCGAAGTTCGGGATGCCGGTGAAGGAGATCTTCTCGCCCTCGGTGAAGGTGTCGCCGATCGAGATCGTGCCGTGGTTGTGGATGCCGATCACGTCGCCCGGCCAGGCGTCCTCGGCGATCTCGCGGTCGCTGGCCATGAAGGTCAGCGCATTGGCCAGCTTCATGTCCTTGCCGCTGCGCACGTGGAAGGCCTTCATTCCGGCGCTGAAGCGGCCCGAACAGATCCGCATGAAGGCGACCCGGTCGCGGTGCTGCGGGTCCATGTTGGCCTGGATCTTGAACACGAAGCCCGACAGCTTGGTTTCGGTCGCGCCGACCTCGCGGGTGGTGGTCTCGCGCGGCTTCGGCGCCGGCGCGTGGTCGACGAAGAAGTCCAGCAGCAGCTGGACCCCGAAGTTGTTGACCGCCGAGCCGAAGAACACCGGGGTCAGCTCGCCGGCCAGGTACTTGCCGAGGTCGAACGGGTGCGAGGCGCCCTCGACCAGCTCCAGCTCGTCCTTCAGCTCGGCCAGCATCTGGCCGCCGATCCGCGCCTCCAGCGCCGGGTCGTCGACCGAGGCGAAGATGGTCGAGTCCTGGCGGGTGAAGTTGCGGCCCTGTTCGTACAGGTGCACCTCGCCGGTGACCAGGTGGACCACGCCCTTCAGGCGCTTGCCCATGCCGATCGGCCAGGTGATCGGCGCGCACTGGATGCCTAGCACGGTCTCGACCTCGTCGAGCAGCTCGATCGGGTCCTTGCCCTCGCGGTCGAGCTTGTTGATGAAGGTCATGATCGGCGTGTCGCGCAGCCGGCAGACCTCCATCAGCTTGATCGTGCGCTCCTCCACGCCCTTGGCCACGTCGATCACCATCAGCGCCGAGTCGACCGCGGTCAGCACCCGGTAGGTGTCCTCGCCGAAGTCGGCGTGGCCGGGGGTGTCGAGCAGGTTGACGATGCGGCCCTCGTAGGGGAACTGCATCACCGAGCTGGTCACCGAGATGCCGCGCTCCTTCTCCAGCGCCATCCAGTCGGAGGTCGCGTGGCGGGCGGCCTTGCGGCCCTTGACCGAGCCGGCCATCTGGATCGCGCCGCCGAACAACAGCAGCTTTTCGGTCAGGGTGGTCTTGCCGGCATCGGGGTGCGAGATGATCGCGAAGGTGCGGCGCCGGGCGGCTTGCAGGGAAACGTCGGACATGCGGGCCGGGCGCGCGGGCGCCCTCGGGATGGAGACGGGGGCGGCAATTATAGACAACCCGGGGCGGGTCATCGCCGGGTGTGGAGGGGCGGGGCGGTTCTGGCCGTGGCGGCACGCGGCGCGATCCCCTGGCCTGGCCCCGGGGGAGCGCCAGGGCTTGCGCGGGCGGACTTTGGAGGATATCCGGTCGCGGCCGCATATCGCGCCCCGACTCAAGGGGGCTGGGGCTCATGGCGCGGGAGCGGCGCAGGCCGAGACCCCGGGCTTTCCTGGCGGGCCGGCGGCGGCCCGGCCGGTGCTCAGTCGATCCCGAGCTTCTTGAGCTTGTAGCGCAACGCGCGGAAGGTGATCCCGAGCGCCTGCGCGGTACGGGTCTTGTTGTAGCGGTTTTCCTGCAGCGCGTGCTGGATCGCGGCGCGTTCGATCTCCTCGATGTACGAGGGCAGGGCGCTGGTGGCGGTGTCGCGCGGGTCGAGGCTGCGCGGGTCGACGCCGGCGGCGCGATTGTCGTCCTCCCGGCGCGGCAGGTGCAGATCGTCGGCGGTCAGCAGGTCGCCGTCGGCGAGCGCCAGGGCGCGTTCGAGGATGTTCTCCAGTTCGCGCACGTTGCCGGGGAACGGGTACTCGCGCAGCGCCTCGACCGCGTCGTCGTCCAGCATCGGCACCGGGCGGCCCTGGGCCTCGGACAGGCGTCCGAGGATCTTGGCCGACAGGCCGGGCAGGTCGTCGAGCCGCTCGCGCAGCGGCGGCACGCGCAGTTCGATCACGTTGATGCGGTAGTACAGGTCCTGGCGGAAGCGGCCTTCGGCGACCAGCTTGGACAGGTCCTTGTGGGTCGCCGAAAGGATGCGCACGTCGACCGGATTCTCGCTGTTGGCGCCGACCGCGCGCACCGATTTCTCCTGGATCGCGCGCAGCAGCTTGACCTGCATCGGCAGCGGCAACTCGGCGACCTCGTCGAGGAACAGGGTGCCGCCGTCGGCGCTCTGGAACAGGCCGGGCTTGTCGGCGTGGGCGCCGGTGAAGCTGCCCTTCTTGTGGCCGAAGAACTCGCTCTCCATCAGCTCGCTGGGGATCGCGCCGCAGTTGACCGGCACGAACGGCCCCGATGCGCGGGCGCCCTCGGCGTGAATGGTGCGGGCGACCAGTTCCTTGCCGACGCCGGATTCGCCGGCGATGTAGACCGGCGCCTGGCTGCGGGCGACCTTGGCGATGGTCTGGCGCAGCGAGGCCATCGCCGGCGACTCGCCATACAGCCGCGAGGCGACCGCATCGGCGTCGGCCTTGCGCGCCTCCTGCAGATCCAGCGCGTGGCGGACCAGGTCGCGCAGCACGTTGAGGTCGACCGGCTTGGCAACGAAGTCGAACGCGCCGGCCTTCAGCGCCTCGACCGCGGCCTCGACGTTGCCGAACGCGGTGATCATCGCGACCGGGGTTTCCGGGTACTTCTGGCTGATGTCGCCGACGATCTCGATGCCGGAGCCGTCCGGCAGCCGCATGTCGGTCAGGCACAGGTCGTAGCGGTTGCGCTGCAGCTGGCTGCGCGCCTCGCCGACGCTGGCCGCGGTGTCGCAGCGCAGCCCCATCCGGCCCAGGGTCATCACCAGGAGCTCGCGGATGTCGCGTTCGTCGTCGACTATGAGTGCACTACGGGTTTCAGCCATCCTCTCCTCCGCCCGTCACGATAGCCGATGGGTGGGCGATGGGCCAAGCGCCATCGCCCATGCAAACGCGTATCACCCACGGAACGAGAACCCGGTGCGGCGCGCATGGGAACCGTGGCGGGACGGTAGCCGGCTGCCGGTCCAGTCCCCGTGAATGTCGATAGCCGGGGCCGACGGGGAGTGCCGGCCTCGCGCCGGATGCTCAGCCGGCCGCGCCCGCGCCCACAGCCGACCCCGAGGACCGGGTCTGCTCGCCCACGCCGGGCGTGAAGCGGATGCGGAAGCAGCTGCCCACGCCCGGCGTCGGCACGTACTCGAGGGTGGCCTGGTTGGCCCGGCACAGTTCGCGGGCGATATACAGCCCCAGACCGGTGCCGTGCGGGGAGGTGGTGAAGAACGGGCGGAACAGCTGCAGGGCGACCCGCTCGGGAATGCCCGGGCCGCGGTCGATCACGTCGATCCGGTGACGGCCGCCGTTCTCGGCGGCGACATGGACGGTGATCCGCGCCGGCTCGCCGGGCTTGCGGCCGTACAGCAGGGCGTTGTGGACCAGCACGGTCAGCACCTGGTGGAGCTGGCGCGGGTCGACCAGCGCGGTCGGCTGGGACTGGCTGGAGGTCGCGGTGAGGGTGTCGTTCTCGATCGGGTGGCCGGCCTGGTAATCCTCGATGAACTGGCGGGTCAGCGCGGCCAGGTCGACGTGCTCGGGCTTGGCGGGCTCGCGCCGGGCCAGTCCGAGGACGTTGTCGACGATGCCGTTCATGCGCATGCTCTGCTGGCGCACGATCTCCAGCAGGCGCCGGTCGGCCGGCCGGATGTCGTCGGACTCCTCCAGCAGCTGGACCGCATAGTTGATCGCGGCCAGCGGATTGCGGATCTCGTGGGCGAGGCTGGCGGAGAAGCGGCCCAGGGTCGCCAGGGTGATCGACTCGGCCCGCCGCGACACCAGCGAGGTGTCGTCCAGAAAGACCAGGGTCTGTTCGCTGCCGGCCAGCAGGCGGGTAAAGCGGGGCACCACCTCGGGCAGGTCCGGGCCCAGTTGCAGCGGGGTCTCGTCCTGCGCGGCGCCCTTGCGCCACGCGCCCAGGCGGCGGGCGAGCTCGGGCATCACGATGTCCAGGGCGACCTCGTCGCCCGGGCTGTGGCCGCCGAGCAGGCTGCTGGCCGCCTCGTTGGCCAGGCCGATCCGGTTGTGGCCGTTGACCAGCAGCACGCCGGTGCGCAGACGGCGGATGATCAGCTCGTTGACCTCGACCAGGTGCGCGGTTTCCTCGCCCCGGCGCTCGGCCAGCTCCTGGCTGGCGCGCATCTGCCGGCCCAGCACGCTGGTCAGGGTGGCCATCGCCATGTAGCCGACGGCGAACATCAGCGGTTCCACCAGCGAGCCGTGCGAGGACTGCTCCTCGATCACCCCGGTCCACAGGTGCTCGGCGATCAGTCCCGCCACCGCCACCAGCGCGACCCCGATGCCGTAGCGGGTCGGCAACAGCAGGGCCGCGGCGCCGATGTTGAAGATCAGCATCAGCGCGATGCCGGTGCCGGCGACCGGGACCGCATGGATCGCGAGCAGGCCGAAGAACAGGTCGGCGCTGATCCCGGCCAGGGTGCTGATGCGCAGGTCGCCCTTGCGGCCGAACACGAACAGCAGGGCGGCGACGAAGCCATAGGCGATCGCCAGCGCGCGCGCGAACAGCTCGTGGCGAGGCGCCGGCAGCTGGTCGGCGATGGGGCCGAACAGCACCAGCAGCAGCATCGCCGCCTCGAGCAGGCGGTACAGCGTATAGAAATGGAGCTCGCGGCGAAGTGCCTTGTCGGCATCGGCGACTTGCAAAGCGGCAATTCGAAGCGGCAAAGGCAGCGTCCCCGGTGCGTGTCCCGCCACGAGTATAGGCACCGGGCGCCGGGCGG
>NZ_VICD02000164.1 GCF_006546735.2 Marilutibacter maris
ATCGGCATGCCCCAGGATTGACCCGTAGGAGCTGCGTCAGCTGCGACCCGGGCTTTCCCATGAAGGCCCTCGCGGCTTACGCCGCTCCTACGAAAGGCAGGAGTTGCGTTGCCAGCCCTGCCCGTTCCCGGGACAAAGTCCGACCTCGGCCAGCATCATTTTCCGATCTTCGTGCCGCACATCGCGTCTGCATGCTCATCGCATGAAGATCACTCGATCATCAGGACATGGTCACGCCGCGCTGCGGCGGGGGCGAACCTCCACCGCGGGCCAGATCTACCTGGTGACCTTCACCACCCACAATCGAAGCCGACTGTTCGCCGACCCGGCACGTGCGATGACCGCGGCCCGCGCACTGGTCGATCCCCGCTGCTGGACCAGGTCGCACCTGCTGGCGTGGGTGCTGATGCCGGATCACTGGCACGGGTTGGTCGCTCTCGGCGAGGACGACGCCCTGCCCGGCCTGATCCGACGGATCAAGACCAGTACCGCCCGCTGCGTGCGCCGTGACCAGCGACATGCTGGGCCAGTGTGGGCACGCGCCTACCACGACCATGCGCTACGCAAGGAGGAGGACCTGCTCGGCGCCGCCCGCTATCTGGTGATGAACCCGGTGCGCGCCGGCCTGGTCCGTCGCTGTGGCTCGTACCCGTACTGGGACGCGGTGTGGTTGTGACCCGCCCACCATGCAGGTTCCGTAAAAGCTGCGTGAGCTGCAACCCGGGCTTTCCCATGAAGACCCCATCGCGGCTTACGCCGCTCCTACGAAAAGCTTCGGCGCACGCATCGGCATGCCCCCGGGATTGACCCGTAGGAGCTGCGTCAGCTGCGACCCGGGCTTTCCCATGAAGGCCCCATCGCGGCTTACGCCGCTCCTACGTCAGGTGTCATGGCGCCCCAGCCCCCTGAGTCAGGGGGCGATTCGTGCCGAAGGCGCGAATGGGGGTCTGGAAGCGCAACGGCGGGGCCCAAGGTTTGCGCAGCAAATTTTGGGGATTCCCGGGCGCAGCACGGGGATCGCCGGCTTGCGCCGCTCCTACGAAAGGCAGGAGCGGCGCGCGGCGGTCAGGCCTTGTGGCCGGCCTCGCGGGCGGCGCGGATCTGGGCGTCGACCGCGGCGATGGCGGTCATGTTGACGACCCGGCGCGAGGTCGAGTTCGGGGTCAGGATGTGCGCCGGCTTGTCCAGGCCCATCAGGATCGGCCCCAGCGCGACGCCCTCGGTCATCATCCGGATCATGTTGTAGGTGATGTTGGCCGCGTCCAGGTTCGGCATCACGAACAGGTTCGGGCGCCCTTCCAGGGTGGTGTTGGGGAAGATCCGCTTGCGCAGGTCCTCGTCCCAGGCGGTGTCGGCCATCATCTCGCCGTCGACCACCAGCTTGGGCATGCGCTGGGCCAGGATCTCGCGGACCTTGCGCATCTTCGCCGCCGACGGGTTGTCGTGGCTGCCGAAGTTGGAGTGCGACAGCAGCGCGACCCGCGGTTCGACCCCGAACAGCTTCAGCCTGTAGGTCGCCTGCAGGGTCGCCTCGGCGATCTGCTCGGCCGGCGGATCGACCTGGACGTGGGTATCGAGGAAGAACCAGACGCCCTTGTCGTTGATCACGCCGGTCATCGCGGCGGTGCCGGTGACGCCGCGCTCGAAGTCGAACACGCTGCGCAGGTAGCCGAGTTTCTTGTGGAAGCGCCCGACCAGGCCGCAGATCATCGCGTCGGCCTCGCCGCGCTCGACCATCAGCGAGGCGATCAGGGTCGGCCGCGAGCGCAGCAGGTTCTTGGCCGCGGCCGGAGTGACGCCGCGGCGCTCGGTCAGCGCGTGGTACTGCTGCCAGTACTCGTTGAAGCGCGGGTCGTCGTTGATGTTGGTCAGCTCGTAGTCGGCGCCCTCGCGCATGCGCAGGCCGAGGCGCTCGATCCGCGCCTGGATGACCTCCGGGCGGCCGATCAGCACCGGATAGGCGAGGCGCTCGTCGACCACGGTCTGCACCGCGCGCAGCACGGTCTCCTCCTCGCCCTCGGCGTAGACCACGCGCTTGCGGTCGCTGCGGGCGCGGTCGTAGACCGGCTTCATCACCAGGCCGGTGCGGTGGATGAACTGGCCGAGCTGCTCGACGTAGGCCTCGACATCGTCCAGCGGACGGGTCGCCACGCCGGACTTCATCGCCGCCAGCGCCACCGCCGGCGCCAGCATCACCAGCAGGCGCGGGTCGAACGGGCGCGGAATCAGGTACTCGGCGCCGAAGGTCGGCACGTCGCCGCCGTAGGCGCTGCCGAGGTCGCCGGCCTCCATCCGCGCCAGCCGCGCGATCGCGCGCACGCAGGCCAGCTTCATGTCCTCGTTGATCACGGTCGCGCCGACGTCCAGCGCGCCGCGGAAGATGTACGGGAAGCACAGCGCGTTGTTGACCTGGTTCGGGTAGTCCGAGCGGCCGGTGGCGATGATGCAGTCCGGACGGACCTTCTTGGCGTCCTCCGGCAGGATCTCCGGATAGGGGTTGGCCAGCGCGAGGATGATCGGCTTGTCGGCCATCGTCGCGACCATCTCCGGCTTGAGGATGCCGCCGGCGGACAGGCCCAGGAACAGGTCGGCGCCCTCGACGATCTCGGCCAGGCTGCGCTTGTCGGTGTCGCTGGCGTAGCGCGCCTTGTCCGGGTCCAGGTTGGGGCGGCCGCTGTAGATCACGCCCTCGCGGTCGAACGCGGTGATGTGCTCCTTCTTCACCCCCAGCGCGACCAGCATGTCCAGGCAGGCGATGCCGGCGGCGCCGGCGCCGGTGGTGGCGACCCTGACGTTCTCGATGTCCTTGCCGGCCACTTCCAGCGCGTTGAGCACGGCGGCGCCGACGATGATCGCGGTGCCGTGCTGGTCGTCGTGGAACACCGGGATCTTCATCCGCTCGCGCAGCTTGCGCTCGACGATGAAGCACTCCGGCGCCTTGATGTCCTCCAGGTTGATGCCGCCGAAGGTCGGCTCCAGGCTGGCGATGATGTCGACCAGCTTGTCCGGGTCGCGCTCGTCGACCTCGATGTCGAACACGTCGATGCCGGCGAACTTCTGGAACAGCACGCCCTTGCCTTCCATCACCGGCTTGCCGGCCAGCGCGCCGATGTCGCCCAGGCCCAGCACCGCGGTGCCGTTGCTGACCACCGCGACCAGGTTGCCGCGCGCGGTGTAGTCGCGGGCGGTGTTCGGATCGACCGCGATCGCCTCGCAGGCGTAGGCCACGCCGGGCGAGTACGCCAGGGCGAGATCGCGCTGGGTGACCATCGGCTTGGTCGCGGTGACCTTGATCTTGCCGGCGGGGCTGAGGCGGTGGTAGTCGAGCGCGGCTTGCTTGAAGGCGTCGTTGTCGGACATCAGGACGGGAACCAGGGACGGGCCAGTGATTCTACCGGCGATATCCACAACAACCAGTGATCCGTCAAGCACCTCGCGCCATACGCCCACGTACGAAAACCGGCCGGCGCCGCCATGCTTTGGCAAACCCGGCCCGATTGACCAGAATTGGCGGTTCGCAACCTGCGGATTCCGGATGGCCCGCCCGCCGACCTCCACGCCCCCCATCCCGGCCTGGCTGCTGCCGGCCGCGGCCCTGCTCGCGTTCCTGGCGCAGTGGCCGCTGGTCGCCAACCCGGGCTACTTCAGCCACGACGAGCTGCAATGGGCGGCGCGCGCATGGTCGGCCGACGGCGGCCCGCTGCCGTGGATGGCCTGGACCGATCCGGGCGTGTTCCAGTACCGCCCGCTGACCTTCAACCTGTGGCTGTGGCTGTCGCGGCACCTGTTCGACACGCCGATGGCCTTCCACGCGGTGCTGGTGGCGATGGGCGCGCTCAACACCGCGTTGCTGGCCGGACTGCTGCGGCGTCTGGGCGCGGCGCCGGCGATGGCGCTGATCGGCGCGCTGGGCTTCGCGCTCGGCCCCTACGCGACCTATGTGCACGGCTGGGTCGGCACCATCGGCGACCTGTTGTGGGTGGCGATGGCGCTGGCCTGCGGCTGGGTGTGCAGCACGTCGAGCAGCACGCGGCGCCCGCGCCAGGCGGCGGTCGCGATCGGCTGCGCGCTGCTGACCGCCATCGGCCTGCTGGCCAAGGAAGCGGCGTTGTCGATCCCGGCCCTGCTGGCGGTCGCCGCCCTGCTGGACCGCGAGCGGCCGGGCTGGCGCTGGGGCCTGCTGGGCTCGGCGTTGCCGGCGGCGGCCTACCTGGCCCTGCGGATCGGCGTGCTCGGTGCCGCCGGCGAGGGCTCGGGGGCGTATGCGTGGTCGATCGAGCGGATCCCGGTCCGCGCCCTGGAGTACTTCGTGTTCCTGCCGCAGTTCGGCGCCTTCGAAACCCTGAGCGCCCTCGTGCGCGGGTTCGCCGCCCCCTCGGTGTGGGTCGCGATCGCGCTGTGGCTGGTGGTGCTGGCGGCCCTCGCCCGGACCGGCTGGCGGGCTCCGGCGGCGCTGGTCGGCGGCGGCCTCGCCGCGCTGGGCCCGGTGCTGGTGCTGCCCACCGCCTACAACCAGTACGGCTACGGCTTCGCCGCGGTCGTCGCCGGCGTGTTCGCGCTCGCCTGGCCGCGCCTGCCGCACTGGGGCAGGGCCGCCACCGGCCTGCTCGCGGTGCTGGTGCTCTGGCACGGCATCCACGTGATGCGCTGGATGCACCGGGTCGGCGAGGTGCAGGCGGTATTCACTCCGGCGCTGGTGGAGGCGGTGCGCGACCGCGACCCGGCCCGGCCGCTGCGCCTGCGGGTCGCCGCGGATGCCAAGGCATGGATGTTCATGCGCCTGACCCACGAGATTCCGCACGTGCGCGGGGAACCCATCGGGGGGCGCGTGGTCCTGGTCGACGGCGATGTCGACGGCGATGTCGACGGCGATGTCGAAGGCGATGCCGCGGCCGATGCGGTGGTGCGGGCGGACGGCCGCATCGAGCCGCTGCCGGCGCCGGACCGCTAGAGCTCCAGCGGTTCGTCGCCGCCGGCGATGGCGTCGAGGCGGATGCGGTTGGCGAACAGCGAGAACGCCAGCATTCCGGCCAGGCCATTGGCGCGGGTGATCCAGTGCGGCATCCAGCGCGCGGGTTCGAGCACGCCGTCGACGAACAGCGGCTCGAAGCGCTGCACGTCGGCCAGGGTCATCTTGCCGGCGAACAGCCAGCGGCACAGTTGCAGCTTCTGTTCGCGCAGGGCCCAGCGGAAGAAGGTGTGCACCGAGACCAGGCCGCGCAGGTAGACGGTGTCCTTGGTGAACGCGCAGCCGCCGCTGACCGGCACCCCGCGGAACACGCGCTGGGCCGAGGCGAAGCTCTCCTCGGCGGCCTGGCCGGCATCGAGGAAGTAGCGGAACACCTCGACGAAATCGGCCCCGCCCAGGGCCATGTCGACCGCCTCGATGCGCAGGCTGATCCGCTTCATCCGGCCAATATCAATACTGCCGGTGATCTGCTCGGCGAAGGTCGCCAGCCCCTCCTGGGTCTCGGTGCTGCGCGGCGAGGACAGCCCCAGGCTCGGCAGCACCGGCTGCTGGCGGCCGTTGATCGCGGTCAGCGAGTGCACGAAGGCCTCGTGCTGCAGCAACTGGTCGCGGTCGTAGTCGCTGAAGGCGGCATTGCTGCGCAGACGGATGCGGGTGGCGCCGGCGGCGGCCTTGGAGATCAACTCCGGGTCGAGCTCGACCTCGATCACCCGTTCGCCGAAGAAATTGTCCAGCTCGCGCTGCAACTGCAGTTGCAACGCGGTCGCCGACACGGTGATGTGCTCGGCCGGCGCCATCAGCTCGCGGTCGAGTTCGTCGGCGATCGAGATGAAGTGCTGCGCCGCCTCACGCGCGCTCGGGCCGTCGCCGGGCAGGGCCTCGTCGGGGCGCCCGAACAGCCGCACCGAATGCGCGGTCACCGCCGACGTGCCCAGCGACTCCAGCAATTGCGCCGCAATGCCCCAGCTGTGCGCCGACTCGCGCAGGTACTGGCCCAGCGGGTGGTCGGGATCGGCCTCGGCGGCGACCGCCCCCAGCTCGGCGCGGACCTCGGCGAAGTCGTGGCGCGGGTATTCGATCCGCGGCAGCGCCACCCGGCCGGCGGCGTAATCCTCCAGGAAGCGTTGCTCCTGCCCGGCCGGCCAGCTGGTCAGGGTCAGCAGACGGATTCCGCGCGCGGCCTGGACCATGCGCGCATCGAGCGCGGCATGGTGGGCGATCGCGAGGTCGTCGGCGCTCGTTCCCTTCATCCGTGCATGCTACCCATTCGCGACCGGGCCGTGCCGCCGCGCGTCACGCCGATCCGACGGGAGATGGAATAATCCGGCCGACCCGGTGCGCCGGCCCCCTCGACCCGACCAGGAAAACGCCATGACCGAACCCGCGACCCCGCAGCCCCCGCTCCGCTCCAGCAGCCGCCTGTTCGAGATCGTGATCGGCATCGGCGTGCTGGTGATCTCGGTGGTCTCGGTCTTCGTCGCGGTCAACGCCAACCGCACCCAGGAGCGCATCCTCGCCGCCAGCGTGTGGCCGTCGCTGATGTTCGGCACCAGCAACGCGTCGACGGAAGGCGCGCCCCAGATCACCCTCGACCTGCTCAACCGCGGCACCGGTCCGGCCCGCGTGCGCTGGGCCGAGCTCCTCTACAAGGATGCCCCGGTACGCGATTCCGACACCCTGCTGTCGCTGTGCTGCGGGGTCCCGACCAACGCCGCGGACGATCCAACCCTGCTGTCCAGCGGCATCCAGCGGCGGGTGATCGCCCCTGGCGAGTGGATCAACCTGGTCCGTTACCCCCAGCCCGACCCGGTGACACCGGCCTGGGAGGCGCTCGACCGCGAACGCCACAACGTCCGCCTGCGCGCCTGCTACTGCTCGGTGCTGGACGAGTGCTGGCTACTGGACAGCAACCGCGACGACCCCGAGCCGGTGAACCAGTGCCCGCGCACGCCCGGCGTGCTGTGGGGCAGCTGAGGCGGGAGCGCGGGCTCATAGCGTCTGCAGGAATTCGGTGATCGCCTCCAGTTCGCTGCGGTGCAGATCGAGCGGCTCCAGCATCGGGTCCGGGCGCGGAAACAGCGGATCGTCCTCCTGGCCGGGCCTCGGCCGGGGTCTCGGCATCCCGGCGTTGTACATGTTCATCACCCCGCGAAGGTCCCTGAAGATGCCGTTGTGCATGTACGGGCCGGTCCGGCGCACGTTGCGCAGGGATGGGGTACGGAACTTGCCGCTGTCGGCCGGATCGCCGGTCACCTCGTAGCGGCCCAGGTCCTGGCGCGAACGCCCGTAGAAGTGCAGGCCCAGGTTGTGGAAACGGTTGTCGGTCAACGCCGGACCGCTGTGGCAGCTCATGCAGCGGCCGTGGGTGCGGAACAGGTGCAGGCCCCACAACTGCCGGTCGCTGAGCAGGTCGCGGCGCCCTTCCAGAAACCGGTCGAAGCGGTTCGAGCGCGGCACCAGGCTGCGCTGATAGGCGGCCAGCGCCTGTGCGACCCGGTGGATGCCGATGCGACGCTCGCCGAACACCTGCCGGAACCGTTCGCGATAGGCCCCGTCGCGATTCAGGCGCCGCTCCACGTCGGCGAGACTGGCCGCCATCTCGACCCGGTCCTGGATCGGATGCAGCGCCTGCGCCTCCAGGCTGCCCGCGCGCCCGTCCCAGAACAGCGGCGCCGCATACGCCGCCATCGCCACGCTCATCGCGTTGCGCCTGCCGGCCTGGCGGTCATGACCGAACGACACGCTGCGTCCGTCGCCCCAGCCCAGCTGACGGTCGTGACAGCTGGCGCAGGCGATCTGGCCGGACCCGGACAGCCTCGGGTCCTCGAACAGGGCCTTGCCCAGCGCCACCTTCTCCGGCGTCCCCGGATTGTCGGGCGGCTCGGGCACCCGTCGCGGCAGCGGCGCCAGCTCCTGCCAGACGGCGCCCTCGGCGACCTGCGGCGCCGGCCATTCGCCGATCGGCCGCGAGTAGATCTCGCGCAGGCAGGCGAAGTCGATCGACGGAGCACTGGGAGCAATCCGCTGCCGGCAGACGTCCCGCCCCTCCTGCACCGCATTGTCCGCATCCGCCACCGCGACCGGGGCGAGGCCGGCCAGCAACAGCAGCGCCGCGGCGCTGCCCGATCGTGCGACCCGTCTCATCTCAGAACCGGTACCCCAGTTCGAGCCAGTAGCTGCGCCCGGGCTCGTAGTAGCTCACTCCGCCGGGCGCCCCCGACAGCGGGTTGCGCCGGTTCGTCACATTCTGCGCCTCCACCCGCACATAGGCCTCGCTGTCGCCGGCCAGCGGCAGCGTGTATTCCACGGTGCTGTCCCAGGTGAACGTGCGCGGCAACTCGTAGCGCCGGATCACGTCGATCTCCTCGCCCTGGTACGGCTCGGTATCCACCGTGGCCAGACCGGTATGGCCGGCGCGATAGCGGAAGAAGTTGCTCCACAACAGGCCCCAGCGCGCGATCCGGGTCTGGCTGGACAGGCGCGCCGTCCACGGGCGGTTGTAGCTGCTCTGCGGCAGCTCGTAGGCGCGGATCAAGGTGCCTTCGTAACGGACCCAGCGGTTGTAGCTGCCGTCGGTGTAGCTGCTCTCGTAGTCCGAATAGTTGCGGCGCACATCGGTGTGGTCGAACGCGAACTGCCAGTGGGTGGCGGCGCCGCGCCACGCCCAGGGCTTCTCGGGCCCGATGCTGAGCGTGTAGGTGTCGCTGCGGCTGCGACCGGCGTTGACGTACTGGTAGACGTTGCTGGAGTAGTAGCCGCTGTCGTCATCGCTCGCCACGCGCTGGCGCAGCACCTCGTCGTGGCCGTCGCGACGGACGTACTTCAGGTTGATGTCCAGCCCGCGCCAGCGCTGGTTGATTCCGCCATTGAGCTCGTCGCTGTACGGAATATCCAGCGTCTCGAACCTGTTGTTGGCGGTGTACTGCCGACTCGGCGTCCACTCCAGGGTGTCGGCGGTGCGGGTATGGGTGGTCTGCAGGTTCTCGCGCCCCTCGCGCAGCTTGTAGGAGAAGAAACTGCGGCCGTAGTAGCGGTTGGCGCCCGCGGTAAGCAGGGTCCGGCGGTCGCCGAACATGTCCCACGACAGCGCCAGTCGCGGTGCCACGGTGGTCTTGTCCATCAGGTCGTCGCCGTCCACCCGCAGCCCGGCGCGCAGGCTCCAGCGCCCCAGGCGGATGTCGTCCTCGACGAACACGCTCCACTCCTTCACCCGGGCCTCGAAGTGGCCGGCGCGGTAGACGTTCATGGTGCGGAAGTACTGCCCCTGTCCGGCCACCAGGCCGCCGCTGGTGCTGGCGTACACCGGCGCGAGCGAGCAGGCCTCGGTATCGACCGTGCCCGAGGCCGTGGTGCAGGTCGTGGTCGCGCTTGGACTGAGATAGCTGTAATGGTCGTTGAGGCGGTGATAGGTGCCCAAGCGGTCCCGGTACTGCAGGCCCAGTTGCAGCGCGTGCTCGCTGCCACCCCAGCGCATGGGCTCGCGCGACAGGGTGAGCCCGTAGCCGCTCGTGCGATTGCGCTGGTCGACGTTGCCCCAGTTGCCCTCGAAGCTGCTGTTGTTGACGCCCCAGTCGAACTCGCTCGAGCGCGCCCACGACTTCCAGTAGTCGACCGCCGGTTCCACCCGGCGCGAGCTCTCCATGTCGCTGTGGCTCAGGGTCTGGGCCAGCGTCCAGGCGCCGTGCCCGCTGCTCATCCTCACACTGGCGATCGGCCCGCCCTGTTTCAGGTCGAAATAGGAGTTCTTGGCGTTCTGGGTGAAGTAGCGCTCATCGGTGGGCGCGTAGGTCAGGCTGGCGGCCAGATCCACGCGCTCGCCGGTCCAGTCCAGACGCAGGCTGGCGCTGGTGTTCTGGCGACGCTGTTCCTTGATGAAGGCGTCGTCCGGGCTCACGTTGCCCGAGGAATAGCCGCGCAGCGGAATGTCCGAGCGGGTGCGCTGCACGTTGGCGATCCAGCCCAGCCCCCGCGACGTGCGCCCCTCCAGCATCGCGGCGAGTCGGTACTTGTCGTAGTTGGGCTGGGTGGTATAGCGCGAGGAAAGCCCGGCGCTGTCCTCGTCGCCCTCGGGCAGGATCATCTCGTTCCATGCCGAGCGCGACATGCGCAGGGAAACCTTGCCGCCGAAACCGTCTTTGGCCTTCCTGCTCTGCGCATCGACCACTCCGCCGTTGAACCCGCCGAAACCCGCCGGCACGTTGCTGTCGTAGACGGTGAGCCGGCCGATCAGCTCGGTGTCCAGGGCGATGCCCTGGGTCGAACTGGGAACGTCGGCGACGTGGTGCGGATTGTCGGAACTGGGGTCGAGATCGTTGTTGAACGTGGCACCGTCGAACCGGAACAGGTTCTGGTAGTAGAGGCCGCCATTGATGCTGATGTCCGAAGGACGGATTTCGCCCATGCGGTTCGACGACGCGGCCGCCGAATCGTCGAACTGCACGTTCGGATTGATCCGCAGCAGGGTGCCAATATCGCCGTTGCCGCGCACCTGGTCGTCGATGTAGCCCTCGTTGAGGACCATCCCTTCCTGGTACGGAAACAGGCGCTGGCCGACGACGGTGATCGTGTCGAGGGTCGGCGGATCGGCCAGATACCTCGACGCGGACGTGTCGGTGGCGGATTCGGACGATGCGGGTGCCCCATCGTCAACGCGCTCGGCGGCATGCGCGCCGGCAGCCATCATCGGAACGATGGCGAGTGTCAGAAATCTCATCGGAACTCTCGAAGCGGAAGGAGGCCGGTCGGGCCGGATCCGCTGGCGAGAGAAAGTCTGGAAAGACGCTCGGCTGGCTGGTCAAGGGAGTCTGCAAACCCCGTTCACATTTGTCAATGAAACGTTTTCATCGCCCACGATCGCGCACGCGGGACGGACAGGATCGGCCAGGTGCCGGATCGGCCTTTCGACGACCAGCCCTTCAATGACCCGGCCGCTGGATTCGATCGTTCGCGCCGGGCCGGCGCAAGGTGAGCGGACCGCCGTCCGGGCCCCGCGGGCGCTCCTGCTAGCGCTTGCCGTACTTGTCGGTCTGCCGCTTGTTCACGGCCTTGCTCTGGACCCGGGTCTGCGCCTTCTGGGCGAGGCGGTCGGCGAGCTTGCCGGCGGCACCGGCGACTTCGTCGCGCAGCTTGAGGTAGTTGGCGAAGCGCTGCGCGTCCAGGGTCCCGGCCTCGATCGCCGCGCGCACCGCGCAACCGGGCTCGCGGGCGTGGGCGCAGTCGCGGAAGCGGCATTGCTCGGCCAGGGCCTCGATGTCGGTGAAGCTCTCGGCGACGTCCTCCTCGCCGGTGGGCTTGAGCTCGCGCATGCCCGGGGTGTCGATCAGGCAGGCGCCGGACGGCAGCGGGATCAGCGCGCGATGGGTGGTGGTGTGGCGGCCGCGCGAGTCGCTCCCGCGGACCTCGCCGGTCTTCATCCGCTCGATCCCGAGCAGGCTGTTGGTGAGGGTCGACTTGCCGGCGCCGGAACTGCCGACCAGGACCACGGTCCGCCCAGGCCGCAGCCAGGGCGACAGGGTGGCGACGGCATCGCGGTCGCGCGCGTTGAGCGCGCATACCGCCAGACCGGGGTCGCCCAGCGCGCGCAGCGCCTGGGTGGCGGCGGCGACCGCGCCCGGCTCGGCCGCCTCGGCCAGGTCGGCCTTGGTCAGCACGATCACCGGTTCCAGCGCCGAGCGTTCGGCGGCATCGCCGGTGCCGCTCACCAGCAGCAGGTAGCGCTCGATCCGGCGCGGATTGAAATCGTCGTCGAGCCCGCTGACCACGAACACGGTGTCGACATTGGCGGCGATCAGCTGCTGCCGGTAGTGCTCGCCGGCGGCGCCGCGCTTGATCGCGCTCCAGCGCGGCAGCAGGGCGACGATCCGCGCCGAGCCGCCCTCGCCCTCGACCAGCACCCAATCGCCGACCGCCGGCCGTTCCTCCGACGCGACCTCGCCCTTGCGGTACTGGGCCGGCCGCGTCCATTCCGGCAGGGACTCGGCCCGATAGCTGTTGCCGGGAGCGTCGCCGGTATCCGGAGATTCGGCGACCATGTAGCCGCTGCGGTGCTGTTCGACGATCCGCGCCGGCCGCGCGGCCGGATGCGCGTCGAGCAGGCGGGCCCAGCCCGGCGGGAGCGCCGCGTCGGTGGCGGCGTCGATGCCGGTGCGCAGCCCGTTCACGGGCCAACCGATCGACTGCAGGTCGGCGATGGTGGCGGTCAAGGGCGGCAGCTGTCCGGTCGCATGCTGCGGATTCTATCCGCGCCGGGTGTCGTCGCGGCCAGCCGGGAGCGCCCGGATCGCCGCTGAAGGGCCGTTGCGGGGACGCTGGACACGGCTCCGCATTCGGATAGTCTGGCGGACAATCGCGATTTCCACGCAGCGCCAGGCCCCGCGCCGACGCGCCCCTTCCACGCCCGCCGCCCCCTCCGCCGATGCCGCCATCCAGCCTCAAGACCCGCGAACGCCTGTCCGAAGTCCGTTACGAGATACGCGGCGAGCTCGCCCGGCGCGCACGCGAGCTGGAGGCCCAGGGCCGCACCCTGATCAAGCTCAACATCGGCAACCCGGGCGCGTTCGGATTCCGCGCGCCGGCCCACCTGCAGCGCGCGATCGTCGACGGCATCGACCAGACCGACCCCTACACGCACCAGCAGGGCCTGCCGGCCGCGCGCGAGGCGGTCGCCGCCCACTACCGCAAGCGCGGCACGCCCAACGCGACCCCCGAACGGGTGTTCCTGGGCAATGGCGTCAGCGAACTGATCGACCTGTCGCTGCGGGCCCTGCTCAACCCCGGCGACGAGGTCCTGCTGCCCTCGCCCGACTACCCGCTATGGTCGGCGGCGACCATCCTCAACGACGGTCGCCCGGTCTACTACCGCTGCCTGCCGGAGAACGGCTTCCTGCCCGACCCGGACGAGATCGAGGCGCTGGTGTCCAGCCGCACCCGCGCGATCGTGCTGATCAACCCGAACAACCCGACCGGCGCCAACTATCCGCGCGAGCTGATCGAGCGGATCGTCGCGGTCGCCGCGCGCCACGGCCTGCTGCTGCTGTGCGACGAGATCTACGACTCGATCCTGTACGACGGTGCCGGCTTCCAGCCCATCGCGCCGCTGGCCGGCGACGTGCCCTGCCTGTCGTTCGGCGGCCTGAGCAAGGTCCACCGCGCCTGCGGCTGGCGGGTCGGCTGGGCGGTGCTGTCCGGCGATCCGCTGGCGATCGGCGAGTTCCATCACGCGATGGACCTGCTCGGTGCGCTGCGCCTGTGCGCGAACGTGCCCGGCCAGTTCGCGGTCGAGGCGGCGCTGCACGGCGACAACACCATCGACGCGCTGTGCGCGCCCGACGGCCGCCTGTACGAGGCGCGCCGCGCGGTCATCGACAGCGTCGCCGCCAGCCGCCATCTGCAACTGGTCGCCCCGGCCGGTGCGCTGTACGCCTTCCCGGCGGTTGCCGGCGCCGCCGCCGAAGGCTTCGACGACCACCGCTTCGCGCTGGAACTGCTGGAAACCGAAAACGTGCTGGTGGTGCCGGGCAGCAGCTTCAACGTGCCCTACCGCAACCACTTCCGGGTGACCCTGCTGCCGCAACCCGACGAGCTGCGCGAGGTGTTCCAGCGCATCGAACGGGTCCTCGACCGCCGCGCCGACCGCGACGCGGACGGCGGATCGGCACGTGCGGCGCTGGGCTGAAACCGCCCTCGCGACGGCGCGGCGGGCGTTCGGCGCCGGCCGCCCGCTCGTCGCTGCGCTGGTCACGACCGCGCTGCTGGCCGCCTGCGCCGGCCCCACCCGACCCAAGGAACCGACGATGACGCCGACGCCCTACCTCGCCCTCGGCGACAGCTACACGATCGGCGAGGCGGTGGCCGAGGACGGCCGCTGGCCGGTACGGCTCGCCGCCGCCCTGCGCGACGAAGGCGTGGCGCTGGCCGACCCGCGCATCATCGCCACCACCGGCTGGACCACCGACGAGCTGGCCGATGCGCTGGACGCGGCCGAGCCGCTGGGCGAATGGGGCTTCGTCAGCCTGCTGATCGGGGTCAACAACCAGTACCGCGGACGCAGCCTGGACAACTACCGCAGCGAGTTCGACGCCCTGCTCGTGCGCGCGATCGGCTATGCCGGCGGCCGCGCCGACCGGGTCATGGTGCTGTCGATCCCGGACTGGGGGGTGACCCCGTTCGGCGAGCGCGACGACCGCGGCGTCGACGCGATCGGCGCCGAGATCGACGCGTTCAATGCCGCCGCCCGAGAACTGTGCGCGGCGCGCGGGATCGTGTTCGTCGACATCACCCCGGTCTCGCGCGAGCACGGTGCCGAACCGGCCATGGTGGCCGAGGACGGCCTGCATCCGTCGGCCTCGATGTACGCCGAATGGACCCGGGTCGCACTGCCGGTGGCACGCGGGCTGCTGGCCGACTAAGTCCGCCGGATGAGCGACGACGCGCGCCCGTTGCCTTCGGCCACCGCACGCGCGATCGCACGCGCCTACCGCCCCGCGCATCCGCTGGGCAGCTACTGGGACTACTTCTACGTCCGCGGCAAGCTGTCCAGCGATCCGCTCTACCCCGGCATCGTCGACGCCCTGCGCGGCACCTCGGCACCGGTGCTGGATCTGGGCTGCGGGCTGGGCCTGCTCGCCCATGCGCTGCGCGACGCCGGTCTCGCCCTGCCCTACCGCGGCGTCGACATCGATGCCGGCAAGATCGCCCGCGCCGCGCGCGCGGCGACACGCGCCGGGCTTGGCGAAACCGGATTCGCCCGCCTCGACCTGGCTCGCGGCCTACCCGCGCACCGCGGCAGCGTCGCCGTGCTGGACGTGTTGCAGTTCGTGCCGCGCCAAGCGCACGACGGCATCCTCGACGGCGCGATCGCGATGCTGGCGCCGGGCGCGAAGCTGGTGATCCGTACCGGCTTCGACGACGGCGGCAGCCGCGCCCGGGTGACCCGCGCGGTCGACGTGTTCTCGCGGGTGCTGGGCTGGATGAACGCCGCGCCGCGACACTACCCCGAGCGCGAGGCGCTGTGCGCGCGCCTGGCCGACGCCGGACTGAGGGTCGAGGTCGACTCGTTGTCCGGCGACACCCCGTTCAACAACTGGCGGGTCGTCGCTCACGCGCCATAGGCGCGCCTGCATCTTCCGTAGGAGCGGCGTGAGCCGCGATTACGAAATGCGGTACCGCGCGGGCCCAGCCCCCTGAGTGAGGGGGCGATTCGCATCGCAGATGCGAATGGGGGTGTGGAGGCGCAACGGCGGGGCCCAAGGTTTGCAAAGCAAACTTTGGGGATTCCCGGGCGCAGCCCGGGGATCGCGGCTTGCGCCGCTCCTACGAAAAACCGTTGCGCCGGGATCGCGTCGCGGTCCCGACAGGCGGTCAGCGCGCGTCCGGCAGCACGCCGCGGTACCCCAGTTCGTCCATCCGCCGCAGCCATGCCGCCAGGATGGCGACGCTGCGGCCATGCGCGGCGCCCTCGTGCAGCAGCACGATCGCGCCCGGCCCGATGCCGCCCTCCAGACGGGTGACCACGATCGCCGGATCCTGTTCGACCGCATCGAAGCCGCGCGCGCACCAGGCCACCCGCGCCAGACCGTGTCGTTTCAGCGCCGCGGCCACGAACGGATTGGCCATGCCGACCACCGCGCGGAACCAGCGCGGCGGCTGCCCGAGGATGCCGGCCAGGGCCGCCTGCGCCTCGCCGATCTGCCGGGCCATCGCGCGCGGCCCCAGCATCCAGAACCTCGCGGCGGGGTGGTCGAAGCTGTGGTTACCGACGCCGTGACCGCGCTGCACGATCTCGCGCACCAGCTCGGGGCGTGCCAGCGCACGCGTGCCGACCACGAAGAAGGTAGCCCGGGCGCCATGCGCGTCGAGCAGGTCGAGGATCGCCAGGGTGTCGTCGGAGGGACCGTCGTCGATCGTCAGCCACAGCTCGCGGGCATCGGTCGGCAGCCGGGTCAGCACCGGTCCGAACAACCGCGACTGCGGCTTCAAGGTGCCCCAGACCATGGCCAGATGCGTCGCCAGCAACGCCGGCAGGCCCCAACGCCAACCGGCCCAGGCCCACAGCGCCAACACCGCCAGCTGCGAGACGGCGAAGGCCCACGCCCAGGCCCATGGGTATCGCGGCGGGCGGTGCGGGGACGAAGCGGACATGCGCGCGATCATGCCACGCCGGCAACCGCCCGGCGCGGAACCCGCCTGACGGGAATGCGCAACGAGTAGAATCGCCACTCTCCCACGGACAGGTGAACCGGACCATGCAGGGAATGCCCGGCTGGATCGTACTCATGGCCGCATTGGCGTCGTCGCCATCGGCCACCACCCGCCCCGGCGTCCATTTCGAGCACCACGACTGGCTGCTAGCCTGCGACAACACCGGCACCTGCCGTGCGGCCGGCTACCAGCCCGGCGGCGGCGACCTGCCGGTATCGGTCCTGCTCACGCGCCACGCCGGACCGGGGCAGACGGTGACCGCCGAAGTCCAGATCGGCGACGCCTGGGACGCCTCCGGAGAATCCGCGCAGGAAGCGTTTCCGCTGACCCTGCGGATCGACGGCGGCGATCTGGGCACGGTCGCCGCCGACGGGGCGCTGTCCTCGCCCCAGACCGCCGCCCTGCTCGGGGCGCTCGCCCGCGACACCCGGATCGAGTGGATCGCCCCGGGCGGTACGGTCTACCCGCTTTCCGACCACGGTGCCGCCGCGGTGCTGTTGAAGATGGACGAGACCCAGGGACGGCTCGGAACCCCCGGCGCACTGATGCGCAAGGGCACGCGCGACGAGTCCCAGGTGCCGGCCGCGCGGCCGATGCCGGTGATCGATCTGCCCGCGCTCGACGATGCCGGGATCGCGTTGTCGCCCGATGAGCACACAGCCCTGCTGCGCGAACTGGAGGCGCAACTGGAGCCCGACGCGTGCCCGAGCCTGTCCTTCGGCAACGACGGCAATCCGGTCTCCGACCTCAGCATCAGCGGACTTTCCAACGGCAAGCGCCTGGTGTCGGCGCACTGCTGGCTCGCCGCCTACAACAGCGGCAGCGCCTTCTGGGTGATCAACGCGGAGGCGCCGTATGGACCGGTGCTGGTGACCACCGACGGCAACGAGTACTACCGCGGCCGAATCGAGGCCGGGCACAAGGGCCGCGGCGTGGGCGACTGCTGGGGCTCGCGGACCTGGACCTGGAACGGCGAGACCTTCGTCGGCAGCCACGAGCAGACCACCGGGCTGTGCCGCGGCTTTCCCGGTGGCGCCTGGTCGCTGCCGACCCTGGTCAGCGAGGTCCGCGAGGACGCCTCGCCGGCCGGGTCCGACGGCCGCTAGCGAGCAGGGGTAAAATGTCAGGTTCTCCCCCGCTTCACGGAACCGTGTCCATGTCCCTCGATCCCGCCCTGCGTTCGCGCATCGAGTCCCTGCTGCAGTCGAACAAGGTCGTCCTGTTCATGAAAGGCGCCCCTGACGCGCCGCAGTGCGGCTTCTCGGCCAAGGCCGCCGGCGCGCTGAACGCGCTGCTGCCGGAGGGCTATGCCCACATCGACGTGCTGTCCGACCCGGAGATCCGCGAGGGCATCAAGGAATACGGCCAGTGGCCGACGATCCCGCAGCTGTACATCGGCGGCGAGCTGGTCGGCGGCAGCGACATCGTCGAGCAGATGCTCAACTCCGGCGAGCTGCACGGCGTGCTCGGACTGCCGGCGCCGGATCGCAGCCCGCCGTCGGTCAGCGTGACCCCGGCCGCCCGGCAGATGCTGCTCGATGCCGCCGCCAACGCCGGCGAGGGCTACGCGGTGCAGGTCGAGGTCGACCCGCGCTTCCAGACCCGGCTGCAGCTGGCCCCGGCCGACGCCAACGCGATCGCGGTCGAGATCGACGGCCTGCGCCTGCAGTTCGACCTGGCCGGGGTGCGTCGCGCCGACGGCCTGTCGATCGACTGGGTCGACGACGAGCGCGGCCGCGGGCTGGTGATCGAGAACCCGAACGCACCGCCGAAGGTCCGGCCGATCACTCCGGCCGAGGTCGCCGAGCGGGTTGCCGCCGGCACCCTGACCGTGGTCGACGTGCGCCCGGCCGCGGAACGCGAGATGGCCGCGGTCGGCATCGCCTTCTCGACCCTGGACGAGGGCGGAATGAAGCAGCTGGAAGCGCTCGACAAGACCACCCCGATCGCCTTCCTCTGCCACCACGGCGGGCGCAGCGCGCAGGCGGCCGAGCATTTCCGCGGCCTCGGCTTCCGTGAGCTCTACAACATCGAGGGCGGCATCGACGCCTGGGCCGATATCGACAGCTCGATCGCGCGCTACTGAGGGCTGCGATATCCGGGCGCGGCCGGATATCGTTCCCCCCTGAGTCAGGGGGCGATTCGCGCGCAGCGCGAATGGGGGTCTGGCAGCGCAACGGCGGGGCCCAAGGTTTGCGAAGCAAACTTTGGGGATTCCCGGGCGCAGCCCGGGGATCGCCGGCTCACGCCGCTCCTACGAAATGCGGTACGGCATGGCCCAGCCCCCTGAGTCAGGGGGCGATTCGCGCGCAGCGCGAATGGGGGTGTGGCAGCGCAACGGCGGGGCCCAAGATTTGCGAAGCAAATTTTGGGAGATATCCGGGCGCGGCCGGATATCGTTCCCCCCTGAGTCAGGGGGCGATTCG